>JARFQX010000342.1 GCA_029287555.1 Rubripirellula sp.
GTCCACGACACCGACGACCGCGACCAAGTCTCGATCCAAAGTGCCGCTCGCGCGTGCCGTGAACCGGAGCGGCGAAGTCGGGCGGATTCGAAATGGTCAGTCCTTGGTCGCCGCGCGCTGACGGCGGCCATTCGCCGACTGAATCGGATCGATCCAAACCGCTAAGTTGCTGGTTCTTTTTGTGTAAGATTCGGTTTTCATCACAACATCTCTCCACCCGGTAAACATCGTGATTGCACTGCTACGATTTGCATTTGTTGTCGGACTCACAGCAACCAATGTGATTGGATTTGCCGATGATCGCCCCAACGTGGTTTTGATCATGGCTGACGATGTCAGTTGGGAATGCTTTGGTTGCTACGGCGGCGAGGACTACAAGACGCCGAACATCGATCGCTTGGCCGCGGAAGGCTTGCGGTTCGAACATTGCTCTTCGACACCTATCTGCACACCTTCGCGTGTCAAAATCATGACCGGCAAGTACGGCTTCAGAAATTACACGCACTTTGGTTACCTGCATCCAAATGAGCGGACGTTCGGGCACATGATGCAAGAAGCCGGATACCGAACGGCAATCGCCGGCAAGTGGCAATTGAATGGTTTATATAACTCTTTGCCTGGCAGCCAAGATTCCGAGCGACCGCGAAAAGCCGGCTTTCACGAGTCGATGTTGTGGCAGGTCACGCGAGGCAAAGGCGGTGATGGTGGCGAACGCTTTTGGAATCCGCCTATGGAGCACAACGGTAAGTTCATCACGAAGGAAGCCAATGCGGGTAAGTACGGTCCGGATCTGCTGACGGATTTCGTTTGCGACTTCATGGAACGCAACCGTGAGAAACCGTTCTTTGTTTACTACCCGATGGTGTTGGTACATGATCCGTTTGTACCGACTCCGGATACAGTTGGCGACAGGGCGATCACGCACGCGCTGAATCAAGCCCCCAAAGGTTACGAAGCCAAAAAAGCCAACTTTGTGGCGATGGTGCAGTACATGGACAAGTTGATCGGTCGCATAGCTGACAAAGTGGACGCGTTGGGTTTGGGCGAAGAGACAATCATCATGTTCACCGCTGACAACGGGACCAACACTGGCATGCGATCGCAGTGGAATGGAATCGAGATCAAAGGTGGCAAGGCAGGCATGAAAGACAATGGCACGCACGTGCCTTTCATCGCGCGTTGGTCAGGTCACACTCCGAAAGGAAAGGTGCTGCCGGACTTGATCGACTTCACGGACTTTTTCGTAACGCTGTCGGACGCGGCTGGGCGAAAAATGACGGACAAAGATCCAATCGATGGGCGTAGTTTTTTTCCACAACTGAACGGCAGGGCCGGGAATCTTCGCGAGTGGGTACTGTGTCACTACCAGTGCTACTGGAGAAAAACGCCTGGACAGTTCGCGCGAACTGCGAAGTACAAGCTGTACCGCGACGGGCGCTACTACGAAGTCCCGGTGGACTTGGACGAGGCGAACGATCTCGGAACAACGGTTAGCGGCGAAGCAGCCGGTGTTCGCAAAGAACTCGAGCACCTGCTGAAACAGTGCCCACCAGTTCCGCCGGGCGCGCTCGACAAAGACACCGAGCGGCGACCGACTTATCCCAACACGCCAAATCTATTCGCACAGTGAGATCCGCTCCGGCACATCTGCAGCTTCGATAGCTCGCGACAGATGATCACCAAAGACGAAGGACTTTGAATAAGGAACTTGAGTTGCGAAATCGCGCAATCAAGAATCATCAGCAGGTCTATCGATTTTCAAGCCTCTGCAGGAAGCGCTGCACCTGCGCCGATTCCGGTTGCATTTGGCCTTCACACCATTCGATTTCGCCCGATTCATAATCGTCACCGATTAATCGCCAATGACCCGGACATTGATGAACCGCCTTGCTGGAGTAGGTGTAGCTAATCTCGCACGCAACCGGTTCCCCATCGCGGTACAACCCGTCCATCGCACAGCTCTGGGTGCCAAGCAACCGAGAAATCTTGAAGCCTAAACGCACAAACTGCGGGTCGACCTTCTGCGGATCCCAGTCAATGCTGCCGCTACCACTGGCACGGAAATCGCCAGGACGATTAAAGCGACGAAACCCAAATGCACGGTCGCCGATAACCGTGATGCGGGTGTCGAACTCGTTCCCTGGTAACCACTGCTGAAACAGTGAATATCGATAATGGGTGTCCCAATAAGGCTCGGGAAGATCGATCACCGCGCCGGGACGAAGTCGCGCTCGCCCGGTCTTGAGCCATCTCTTCAACCGAGTTCGAAACCCGCGTGCAGATTCCGACTCGAGGGCGTAAGTTCCGCAGTCGAACATTCTAGCCACATAGGCTTGGGCCTCGCTGGCGCTTCGAATCAATTTGACGTTGACTGACCCAGCCCCCGCCCAAAGCTTCGCAACGATCGGAAACTCTGCTTCACGCTTGCACCATTCCATCGCGCGATCGCGATCGTACCAGACCCAGGTTCGCGGCGCAGGAATGCCATGTGCCTCGAACAAGTAACTCTGGATGATTTTGTCATCGTAGTGCCAGCTTGTTCGCTGGTCAGGGTACACGGCCAGCCCCAAGTCTCTTTCGACGACGGGCAACAGACGGCGGGCGATCTGACGCATATCGGTAACGTGCGCGAATCGCCACATCAGAGCGCTGCATCCATCGAGCTGCCTGAGGATGTCCGGCTGGTAGACGTCGACCCATCGCACTTCATGCCCGGCCGCCTCGATCGCTTTCGCCCAACGCGGCGCCGACGCGTCGGGGTGCGCGCCCTTGGGCCACGGGAAATCATCCGATTGGATCGCGATGATCAACTGACTGCTACCTCCAGCTCGATTTGCCCTTCCCAGCCACCCGGTGGCTTGGCGCGAACACCAATCATCTCGCGAATGTCCTCAAACGAAACTTGGTGCGAATCGAGCCGCCCATGAGGTTCGCTATCTCGTTCCAATAATGTCCAAGGCGATTGGGCACGCGCTTGTTGGACCAACGGAATCTTCGTGGGATCGAGCCCCAGGATCGCACAGTGGATCCACTCGGCTGCCACCGAGTTACTCGCGAAAGTAACAGCGCCAACGACCAACGGCTCAGGCGCCAGCGGGCCGTCACCCTGGCCACACACGATCGCATCGGTGAGCGAATAGATGGATCGCTGGGGCTTGTCGGCGATGCGACCGTCAACCGTACCAAACCGCAGAATCCGATTGAGGTCCAGTACCATACGCCAACAGGTGTTGTTGCCATGCCAACTGCCCTCCAACCCACCAATAGGAGCGTTGCGTAAACAACGCGACTGAAGTGCGGCGAGTTTTCGCAATGGACGATACGCAAGGCTTCCGAGACTGCGATTTGCCATGTCAAGCAACCACTCCGCCGTCCTCATCTTCAGGTCGCGCCCCTGATAGCAATCGCCTCCGCTATCCGACCCACCGACTCGGTGGTGGGGCAAGAAGTCCTTGTTGCCGTTGAGCCCGACGATGTTCTTGATGGCGCCGGTGATTCCAGCTTTCCGATGTGTCTTGAGTTTTGGCAGCTGCAGCATCACGTCGGCCTCAAATAACTCTTTGCACAGCAAGTACTGATGCCTGCCCGGCTGGTGTCTCCTGGCGAGTTCTCGAGGATCGTAATTGGTGACGCGAAACCTGCCACGAGGCGACGAGATCGGCTCTAAGTAACTGTCTTTGCCGAGATCAAAGAGGACGTATCGATCCAAGTCCCGCTGGTCAATGTCGATGCCATCACCAAGGTCATTGGTCTTGGTAACCGTTCGGCGAAAGTCGACGACCTCGATCTTGACCCCCGAATCGGACGCGACCGCATCGACTCGTGATAGGAACTCCGGTGTAATCAGGGCCTCCCAGTCGCAACCCTGGATGGGCGCATCACCAAGGATCACCCTGCTTGGCTTGGCCGCAACGACTTCACCAAGAGCATGCAGCACAAACTGCGAATGAGTAATGAGACATTCATCGCCCAGTTGAAGCTGATTGCGGTGGTAAACCCAGTTGGGTTTCAGCAGGACAGACTGACCGGGCTTGATGATATCCGCCAGGGGGACGGCGGGATTGCGACGCCCTAGTCCGCTTTGGAGCATGGCGTCGCGAATCAGCCCACTGACAACACTCGGATCATCGTAACAGTGTTCAGGCTCAAGCTCTCGAATGTCGACATCGCATGCGATTCCTACGCATCCGGGATTCAGCTGAGGATCACTCACAGATACCATATGCGGCGCCGACTGGACGTTCACGAAGAGCCTAGATGCTACATCGAAGCAAGTTGTTTAGCAAATGCAACCGATTCGTGTCTGCCCGTTCGTGGCGCCCTTACAGCTTGTTCGCTCGTATGGTGCATCAAGTAGAATCATTGTTGAAGTTCCCCCCCATTGCTGGCCCGAAGGGACGGTTAGGAAGATGGTCGTGCATCCACGTAACCGCCGACAATGCCTATCCCGATTCCCGAGACGATGAACATGCTGCAGCGTTTTCGTGATCGTCTTCAGCTCGACGGCACAACGGCTTACGCGATCGGCACTCGGCTATGGCAGGCGTTCTCGGGTCCCATCACGATCCTGCTGATTATCCGCTCGCTGAGCTTGCCCGAGCAGGGCGTTTATTACGGCATCGTTACCATCGTGGGCATCCAGGCTTACTTTGAGCTCGGCCTGCTGAACGTGCTGGTAAGTCACTCGGGGCATGAGTATGCCGCGATGAGGAGAGCCTCAGGCGGCAATTCGACGATGGAACCGGATGCGACAAACCCAGGGTGGATCGCAGCGGCGGCCCGCATGCGGGACTTGACTTGGTCCTCGTTACGGTGGTTCGGTTTCGCCAGTCTTCTGTACGTCGTGTCCGCATTGGCGTTCGGCTGGTACGCCCTCGCCGACTCAGAGGTTCCATGGCAGGGGCCGCTTGCGGTGATTATCCCAGTGGCGGCGGTTTCCGTCGCCTTGGCTCCCGCACTTTCGATCCTCGAGGGTGCCGGATGCCGCGATTTGATTTACCGATTTCGATTCTATCAGATGACGATCGGCAGCGTCGTTGTTTGGGTCGCCTTGGCCAGCGGACTGAAACTGTGGGCACTGGTACTTGCCTCGGGCGTGCAGTCGATCCTTGCGGCATACATAACGTTCGTCGAGAAAGCTGATTTCTTCCGCTCGCTGCATCAAGCAACCAACCAGGCATCAGACTTCAGCTGGAGACAACACGTCTTGCCAATGCAATGGCGCGTCGCGCTGATCGGTCTCGCTTTTCACTTTGCAACGCAGTTCTTTACTATTATTGTGTTGATGTTTCACAGCGACGCGGACGCGGCGCCTCTTGGCATGACGCTGACCGTGACTACCGCCGTCCAAATGTTGGCACTGGTGTGGGTACAAACCCAGTTCCCCGTTGTTGCCGCGCACCACGGTGCGGGCGATCGAGAAAAGGCCGGCACAATCTGGCGACATACTGCTGTTCTCTCGACTTCAATGTTGATTCTCACGCTGACGCTACTCACGTTCGCCATTGCCTGTTTGCCAATGCTCGGAATGGGACTCGAGCAGCGCTTCATCGCTCCGTGGCAGGTGGCTGTCTTAGGCATTGGATGCCTGGCGAACCACATTGCCGCGGTGCAAGGCTTTTATGTCATGTCGATGCGTGCCAATCCACTGCTCAGAGCTTCACTGATCGGTGCGCTTACAACCGGCGCCGCCGTTTGGATCGGAGGCTATTTCTTCTCGACAACCGGCGTCATCGTCGGCTACACAGCCGCAATGTCCCTCGTGCTTGTGCCGGCCCACACCTTGGCCTACCTGAAGTTTAGAAAACCGTCGTCACCC
>JARFQX010000457.1 GCA_029287555.1 Rubripirellula sp.
GTTGCCAGGACAACTCCTAGCGTACGGGTTGTCTCAAAACCGCGCCAACAGGCGAACACTGCTTGCCGTGGCGCGATCGACTACTTGGCAGAAGTGGACGGTAGCCTCAGCTTTCGCTCGTCACGTTGATCGCGATCTTGCGAGGCTTGACCTTCTCGCTCTTCGGAAGCGTGACAGTCAACACACCGTGCTTCAGTTCGGCTGAAACAGCTTCGACATTCACGTCGCTTTCCAGCTTGAACGTACGACTGAACGCTCCGTCTCCGCGTTCGCGTCGGCGAAGCGTTGCCCCGTCTATCTCCGGCAGCACTCGAGCGCCCTTGAGCGTAAGTTGATCTCCCTCGTGCACAAAGATCTCGAGGTCTTCGATGCTCATTCCGGGGAGTTCCGCTTCGAGATAGAAACTGTTCTCGTCCTCCCAGACATTGACCGGCGGAAAGGCCCCGGGACGATTCCATGTAGCGCCGTCGATCCCGAAGACTCGGTCTAACTCGTCTCGAAGTCGGTTCATCTGTGCCATCGCATTATTGGTGTTCAACATATTGATTACTCCCGTTAAACGAGAATGGAGTGGTAATTCCGATTCGCTCCGCATTTCCCTTGCCAGCAAGCGCTTGGCCCGTCGTCGACACCGGGTCGATGAACCGCACCAAGCCGCTTTGGCAGTCAGAAACGCGTGCATTGAAGGAAGTAGCAACGAGTGTGCCAAAAAACGAATTGCTTCGCTTCAAGCGGCCTGCCTAGCGGGCGAGCCACCACTGTCCGACGGCCATCCAGAGCGGGATCGATAGAATGCCCAACAGGGACGAGACGAGCACCACCCGCAAGGCGGTTTCCGTGTCGCGTTGGTAGAGGCGCACCAGCACGATGGGGAAGATCGCCGCCGGCATTGCAGCTTGCAGCATCATGACTTCACGCAGGCCTTGAGTGTGGACCCAAGATCCGGTGGCGATCAGCATCAGGACGGGAAAGAGTCCTTGACGAAGTACGACCGCCGAAATGACCACGCCGCTTGAGTCCTTCCAGGTCGACTCGCGAAGGAAGTCGACGATGATCGCACCGCTGAGCATCAGTCCAACCGGAATCGCGCAGTCGCCCACGCCGTCGATGGCCGCGCGCACGGCGTGCGGAATTTGCTCGCCCCAGGACGTTTGACGCAACGCGATCGCTACGAGGACCGAGACGAATCCCGGATTCCAAAGCGCTTTGCGCCAACCGTCCTCCGCCGAGCCACTGATGATCGCGATGCCGAGGCTCCACAACGCCAGGTTCACGCCCACGTTGTGAACAATCAAGTCGACCACCGCATCGGGATAGTATTGTTCGGCAAGCGGCAACGGTATGAATCCGTAGTTGCAGACACCCACGCATAGTGCAAATGCCCGTTGGCTGTTGTCACTCCGCAATCCGATCGACGGTCCGATGACGCGGGCAAAACCAAAGGCAATTGCAAAACCGATGGCCGTGGCGGCAAACCCGAACATCGGTGGAGCCCACGCATCACCGAGCGACTCGTACTGCGAACCGGCCAGGATCCGTTGCATGAAGTACGCCGGTAACAACACGTTAGCCGTCAGGCTGGCGAGCGATTGGTCCGCCTCACGCGTCAACCAATTTCGGTGTCGGCAGAACGCGCCGACGCCCATCACGAGGAACACGCCAAGCACGCTACCAACAATCGACCAGAATTCACCCATCAGTTCTCCCCATCCGCGGAGGCGATCACGATGATGCTCCGTTGGCGCCCTCTCTGCACGCTTGGTTCGTCCATGCGGTGATTCCTGATGGGTGTCGGTGCGATGAGTGTCCGGTTTCCGCCGTCGATCGATTTCTCGCCACACTTTGCCATCTGGACTCCCGGCAATCCAGGTCACCGGCTAACATTCCTGCATGGAAAAGACAAATGTCGCAATCGTGGGTCTGGGAACGGTCGGCGCCGGGGTCGCCCGCCTGTTGCTCGATCATGGGGATCGGACGGCCAGACATGCTGGTCGAACGATGTGGTTGAAGAAAGCCGTGGTCCGAGACAAGTCGAAGACCCGAGGAATTGAGCTGCCCGCCGGCGTGCTGACCACGTCGCTCCAGGAGGTGATCGACGATCCCGAGATCAGCGTGGTGGCACAGCTAATCGGAGGTTTGGAACCGGCTCGGAGCATCATGTTGAAGTTGATGGAGTCGGGCAAAGATATCGTGACGGCGAACAAGGCGCTTTTGGCCGAACATGGTCCGGAGCTCTTCACGCGTGCCCGCCAGTTGGGACGCAGCATTGCCTTCGAAGCGGCTGTGGCCGGCGGGATTCCGATCATCGCCAACATCAGCCAGTGTCTTTCAGCCAACCAAATTCAGTCGCTTGAAGGCATTCTCAACGGCACGAGCAACTTCATTGTCACCCAGATGGACGAACACGGTGCGTCCTACGACGAGGTGGTGCGCGAGGCACAGCGGCTGGGTTATGCCGAGGCCGACCCAACGATGGACGTCGATGGCACCGACGCGGCGCAAAAGCTCGCGATTCTCGCACACCTCGCGTTTGGAGCTACCGTGGATTGGTCGGAAATCCCTCGCGTTGGGATCGATGGTCTCGATCCCGATGACCTGCAATACGCCAAAGAGCTCGGCTATCGCATCAAGTTGTTGGCATCGGCGAACCTCTCCGATGATGGTTTGGAGTTGTCGGTCGCACCGACGTTGGTCCCGATCGGGACCCCCTTGGCCGAGGTTCGCGACGCATTCAACGCCATTCGCGTCGCGGGGGACGCGGTCGGCCCGGTGTTCTACCATGGCCTCGGCGCCGGACAGATGCCCACGGCCTCGGCGGTGGTTGCCGACTTGATCGATACGGCGGTCGGACGCACTCGGCTAACCTTTCAGACACTCGAATACTTTTCCATCGACCAGCCCCCTCGAGCTTTGTTGCGCGAGGCGGATTCCTTGCGCTGCCGCTACTACTTTCGCTTGCCGGTTGCCAACCATCCTGGCACGCTAGCGTCCATTGCAACGGTCTTGGCCAAGCACAACATCTCGATCGCCTCGGTCATCCAGCACGACAGCGGACCCGGGGCGCCGCAGCGAGATCCGGTTCCGTTGGTGATTATGACTCACGAGGCCAGCGAGGGCGCCGCCAGCGAAGCCACACGCGAAATCGAAATGCTTGATGCTGTCACCGGCCCGGTCATTCGGCTGCGCGTTGAAGAATAGTCTTGAAGGGTGAAGGGCGTCGCCGCTTCATCGGTTTTGGTGTTGGGCAACGCCTGCTTCCTCAAACGATCGCTTGATTCCTGGGGCGACGTGAATGCGGTTCACGCCGGCGGCCAAACGCCGACGCGCGGCATCGCCCACCGTTGTCGATTCCGAAGAAGGATCGCGAAGATTCGACGCTGGAGGTCGAAGTGGTCGGCGGCAGAGAGAACCAGATTGATTTTCCACGGGAGTCCGAATCATGGCCGGTTCGGTGAACCGATTGATCGCCGATAGAACCACGATCCGTTGGACGCATCCAAGTCAACGCTCGTTGCGCTCGCTATGAATGCTCGAATTCGGATCGTCTCAGAAACAATGAATACAGGATTCGGAGAATGACCATGTCCATGCCCGCTGGTTCCTACTCGTTTGTAATCGCATTCCTGGCGCTCTTCGGATCCACGGCCGATGGGCAATCGCCGGAGGTAAGTTGGGGCGGATTCCAGAACGGGGGCCAGCTGGTCGTCGATGCGGGATCCTTGCCAACGACGTGGCTCGAGATGGTGCGAATCGTTGGCAAAGAAATTTGATCGAAGACTACGGACCG
>JARFQX010000475.1 GCA_029287555.1 Rubripirellula sp.
AGGACATGATCGCTCGCAGGTTCTCGCGAGCCTTGTTTGCCGTGCGGCCGGGATTGGAACCGCCGCTTTCGGCAGCCTGCTGGACCTCCGGTCACGCTTGGGATTAGTTACCGCAGCCAATTCGCTGCACATTTACCCCAAAACAGTCCGAAATTTGGAGGTAACTGCGTCGAGCGAATTCCGCTAAGGCGCGCAGGCCGATGCACCCGCGTGGAGTTTCCGCGGGAATCCCGATTGGCGAGACGGGCGTTGTGTTTGCCCTTGATGGCACTTGAATCACATCGAAGTCTGGCCAGCTTCTACGACTTATTGAAGCCGGCACACCTGTCGTGGTGACAAACTAAACGCCACCAATCGGCGGCGTTGTAAGTACACTCCGGCCAGTAACAACCGAGTTTCCGAGTTGAACACCGGATCGCGTGAAGTTGGTGGCGGTGTGGATCGAGACTAGAAGCTAGCGCTTGGTGCTACTTTGCCTTCTTGGCGTATTCCAGTGTCCCGGCCCCAGACCAGGTGTAATCAAAGGGAGCAGTAAAGCCAGGCGTACCGCCGACGAGAGAAATGGAGTCTGATTTAGCGATCATCCGCCATCCGCCGCTGACCACCCGCTCGAACCGACCCGTGCTGTTCTCTGGGTCGGGCCGGAAGAAGGCATCGAACTCGACATTCTCAACCTCGTCGCCGGAGCGCTGCCCGGTGAACACACCGCTAAAACCGTCGCCAAACGTTACCGCCAACTGATCCCCATTAGCGGCAATGAATACGAACGTGCCCTCAAACGTTCCGCTGACCTCACCGGCTTCGGAGATTTCAAGGCTGCCGAGGGTAAATGTTCCGTCACCCTCATATTTCCCGAGCCCCGTCGCGTTACCGGCTGAACTAAACGTGTTAGTGACGCCTTGCACGAGCGGCAGACCATTCGCAGCCAGGTCACCGCCAGTAATCCGGAATGGCCGGGCTTTCTGGTCAGGAGAGTCTCTTCTGATCTCCGGGCCGAACGGTGGAACAGTGGACTCCTCCGATGGCACATCGGGAAGATCCCCTTCGGCCAATGGGAGACAGATATCGATCGCCCCCGCAAGTACCCGACGATTCTCAAGCTGCTCCGGACGGAGTCGGCGTGATCGCTTGCGGGCTGAGGAAGGCACTGAACAAGTGTTTAGAAACGAAAACATCAGAGATCTCCTGTTGCAAATCAACGCATCGGACGAGCCCCATTCAACAAAGGGAAGATGGTAGCAGAGCGATATAGCTGAAGCAAACAAGTCAAAGATGATCCTGTAAAAGTGGCGACGCTTTACCGGTCGCGATCGTACATTCATCTTGATGACGCTTTTCGACGCGTCTTGCCGTGGTGCGAGCCAATTTCGTTGGACGTAGATACTTATGTACAGATATTGGCGGAGGGAGATGTCTTGCATCGGATCCTCAGCCACCTCGACCTAAACGCTCAAGCTGCAACTGAAACCGCAGACACCTCCCCACCGGTTCCAAAGGGTTGCCAACCTTGATCTCGCGGGACAGCTGCGTGGCGTTGCGACACCAATGCGTATGCGATTTTTCGCTGCAGAGTTCCTCTAAATGCAGTAGAGATTTCTCGCAAACTGCGTCGTAACCATCGGCCGAACTTCGTTCGGTCGATGCAACCGCCAGCAGATACTGGCGGAGCTTCCGACATACATTCGGGCCGTCCAAACGCCCTTGGCGACCCTCACTACCGGCCGTGATTGTGAACGTCTCGTGCGCAAGGCTTGCGTCAATGGTGCATCGTGGCTCTGGCCTCAATCCGCCTCGGGTTTTTCATCGGCCGCAAATTTGAACAACTCTGCTTCGGCCAGGTCGAGTCGTCGATACCGACGGGGATCCTGACGGAGGCGCCCGTCGTAGCTGAATGGTGCACTACCGGTCGGACTGCGCGAATCCGTATTAGTCGACTGTATTGTAGAATGCGTTGTGCAGGGTCGAGCACAGAGTTACTTTGCGTCGTTGACTTCAATCCGCGTCTCACGTGTCGGACGCCCGTCGCAGCCTGACTCGTATTTGGAGCACAGCAGCATTGATAATCCCGTCGATTCGCAACTTCGTGATCGCAATAGCCAGCCTCGCAATATCTTCTGCCACACTGTGTCAAGTAGTTGGTGATGAGCCGGAAACAACCAGAACAGTTCTGATCTTGTACTCACACCAAACGAATGCCCCCATCAACGCGGACTGGGATCGTGGGATCCGCGGCGCGCTTGCCGCCGGATTCCCGGAGGGAGTTCGAATTGAAATCGAGCATCTGGACCTCGGTCGCGAAGAGGACGATGAATTTGAAAGTCGCCTTGTTGATTTGCTTCGACACAAGTACGCGGATAGGAGGATCGATGTTGTCATCCCAGTATTCACCCAAGCTTTCTCTTTTGCTTTAGACAATCGTGATCTCTTTCAGAATGCGCCGGTTGTATTTTGCTCGTTGCCGGCTGCAATTGCTGAGCAAACAGACAGTTTTCATAATGTGACAGGCGTTGCTTTTTCTTGGGATCTAATCGAAACGGTGGAACTATCGCGAGATCTTTTCCCAAACACGAGCCGTCTTTTCGTTGTATCCGGTGGACACAAGTGGGAGATGGAACTCCAACGGTCAGTCGAGATGAAGCTCTCGCGCTACGATGACACGTTGGAGATCGTGTATCTAACAGGTCTTCCACTGTCCAGATTGTGCAGCGAATTAGTGAACGTTGACTCCCAGTCCATCGTGCTTGTCCTGACTCACGATGGTGACCATGAAGGAAAGTCAAACACGACTGTCGAAGCGGTTGCAAAGATCAGCCAGCATTCGAGCGCACCGGTCTTCGGTCTCTACGATACGCCTTTAGGTCACGGCATTCTCGGCGGACAACTGGCATCTGCTGAAATACAAGGGAAACTGGCTGGAGAATTGGCAGTCCGCATTTTGAGGGGAGAATCCGCATCCGAGATTCCTGTCGCTGGGCTTGATTCGAATCGATACATGTTTGACGGCCGGATTTTGAGTTGGTTGAAATCGTGGAGGACGGGCGCGCACTCATCAGGGCGGCGAAATGTCATCTTCCCGACGTTATTGTGGCCGACATCTCAATGCCATTGCTGAACGGATTGGAAGCTGTCGAGCAATTGCGAAAGGAAGGCTGCCGAGCCAAAGTGGTCTTTCTCACGATGCACAATGATTCGACCTATGCCGCCAAGGCCTTGGACGCCGGGGCCACAGGATTTGTATTGAAGCACTCGGCAAGCTCCGAGCTGATCCATGCAATCTGCGCCGCGTTGAAAGACGAAGTCTATCTAAGCCGAGCGATCTCAGTCTCTTTGAACAAGTTGTCGTCCGGGCGTTCGTCGACAACTGAAACGGACTCGTTAACGCCGCGACAGCGAGAAGTCTTGCAGCTTTTGCCGAAGGCCATTCCGCACGTGAAGTCGCCAAGATCCTCGGCCTGTCGATACGTACAGCTGAAAACCACAAGGCACGAATCATGTCTCGGCTGGGTCTCGCGTCGATCGCCGAACTTGTGCAGTACGCAATTCGACATGGAGTGATCAGCACCGACTGATTCGCGGCATTGATGAAACAAACAGTGAATTTTCGTGTTGGTGCACTCAGCCAAATTGGACCGACAAAGAGATTGCCACACCTGGTAAAAGCCACGGCTTCCCAGGAAGAAACCCTGACTGTTTTGTGAAGAATCGATGATGCATCGATCGTTCCAACCGTTGGTTTTCGGTAAATTTCTCAACAGGATCAGTATTTCTACTCACGCCGAGCGTCGGCTCTCCGCCTAACATTCTCATCTCGCTAGCGAGACGTCTTCTCTTTCTCTGTTTTTGGCAAACCGACTGTTCTTCAAACGCAAACCGATGAGATCGCAAATGACGACTTGCTCTGCTGGTTGTACTTACCAAGGGGGATTCACTATTTTTCATCATCGACGTCTTAGCTCACTTTTCATGGTACTACTTTGCAGTCCGCTGTCTGCACAGTCGCCGGATCGAACGATTCTTCCTCCGGTTGCACCGGAGTTCGGCGGGAAGATTGGACAGTCATATAAGGATTCGACGCCTGACTTCTCACCAGCTTTACCGATCAATGCACCCGAGGGCGCGCCAAACGTATTGGCGATCGTGCTGGATGATGTCGGTTACGGGCAGCTCGGCTGTTACGGCGGACCGATCGAGACACCCAACATTGATCGGCTTGCCGAAGGTGGTCTGCGGTACACGAACTTTCATACGACGGCGCTTTGTTCGCCATCGCGGGCTGCTTTCCTGACCGGACGCAATCACCATTCGGTCGGCATGGCTGCGATCACCGAGGGGGCGACTGGATTCCCCAGCAACTTTGGCAGCATCCCCAAGAGTGCCGCAACGATTTCGGAAGTGCTCAAACAAAACGGCTACAGCACGCTGGCGTTCGGGAAGTGGCACTTGACGCCCTACACGGCTTACACCGCGGCAGGTCCGTTCGATCGTTGGCCGCTCGGGATGGGTTTTGAACGCTACTACGGATTCATCGGCGGCGAGACCGATCAGTGGTCACCGTTGTTGGTACGAGATAACCACATGATCGAAGAAGACCGTGAAGAGGGCTATCACCTGACTGCGGACCTGGTTGACCAAACAATCTCACACATCCGCGACCAGCAACAAGCCAACACCGGCAAGCCCTTCTTTGCGTATCTCGCATTGGGGGCCGCGCACGCGCCGTTGCACGCGCCCAAGGAATACATCGAAAAGTACCGGGGCAAATTCGATCAGGGATGGAATGAGGTCCGCCGCGCGACCTTTGAGCGTCAGAAGGAAATGGGCATCATCTCCGCCGACGCCGTGTTGCCGCCGCCCAATCCTGGCATTCGCGACTGGGCCGAACTGAACGACACTGAGAAAAAAGTCTATTGCCGCCTTCAAGAATGCTTTGCCGGGTTCCTTGATCATACAGATCATCACCTCGGCCGCTTGATCGATGCCATTGATTCCATGGGACTGCGTGATGACACGTTGATCATTCTGGTCTCCGACAACGGGGCATCTCAGGAAGGGCTTCGTGACGGCACGGCCAACACGGATCGGTTTCGAAACTACTTTCCCGACACTGTGGAAGAGATGCTCGGGAAACTGGACGAGCTTGGCAGCCCCTCGACCGACCCGCAC
>JARFQX010000522.1 GCA_029287555.1 Rubripirellula sp.
CAATCGATGGAGCGGACTGTAGGGAAATGTCTCGCGGCGTTACCATTCGGCTTTTTCCGCCACCGGAGATGCCGTGATCACTTTCTGGATCGGACTTCCCATTGCCGTCAGGTTGGTTCTGCTCGCCTTGCTGGGCTTGGCGGGCGGTGCCCTGGCGAATTATCTGATCTACAGCTTCGCCTACTTCAACCCTCGGGCGATCTCGCCTTGGGGGCGTGGTCCGGAGGGTGGTCCGTCGCGGCGGGCCAGTGATTGGATTCCGGTCGTGGGCTGGTTGGGGCTCCGTCGCGAGAGCGGGATTCACGGGCCGGGCTTCTGGATCCGGCCGATGTTGGTTGAGTTGGGGATGCCGCTGGCGTTGATCTGGCTCTATTTCTTCGAGACGCAATCGGGTGGCCTGCTTCCCTCGTCGCTTCGCTTTCCCCAATTCCTTGACGGCTACGAAGCGACCGCGTCCCACATCTTCGTTGCGCACGGGTTGCTGATGGTCTTGATGACCGCGGCGACCTTCATCGATTTCGACGACTGGACGATCCCTGACATCATCACGATTCCGGGAACCTTGCTGGCCTTGCTTCTCGCGGCCCTGAGCACCGAAGTTTTTATGCCGACTTTCATCGTTTCCGGCGGGGTGATGCAGGTGATCCCGACAACGTTCGACTCGCCATGGTTTGTCCCCGACAAGTGGATGGCCGAGACCGGCCTACTCACCGGTTGGGCAATTTGGACGGTCTGGTGCTTTGCGCTGGCGGATTGGCGTTGGAGTGGTGCGTTGGCGCGTCGACGCGGACTTCCTCGCGCGATTCGCCATTTCGTGAACGGTTTGTTCCGTGACGGATTGTGGAGACTGCTGGCGGGCATTTGGATCGTGGGAGCAATCGGCATTTTCTGGGGTTGGACCATCAACGGTGCGACCTGGCTTGGACTGTTTTCGGCATTGACCGGTTTGGCGGTCGGGGGCGGGGTGACCTGGGCGATTCGCATCGTCGCGACTTGGGCCTTGAACATGGAAGCGATGGGGTTCGGCGACGTCACCTTAATGGCGATGATTGGGGCAATGCTCGGTTGGCAGGCCGCTTTGATCGCTTTCTTCCTCTCGCCGTTTGCCGCTATCGTGATCGTGTTGATTCGGTTCGTGATCACACGGGATGCGTACACTCCGTTCGGACCCTACCTGTGCGCCGGCGCCGCGCTAACGGTCTTGTGGTGGGACCGACTGTACAACGGTTGGTTGTCCGACAACTTGCTCCTGATGGGGCCGGTGCTGTTGTGGTTCTCGCTGGTGATGCTCGGACTGATGGGAGCGCTGTTGTTCGTTTGGCGACACATCAAGATGCGGCTATTTGGAGATCATTGACCAGCCCGGCCTCTCGATTCCGACGGGCGTCGTGAGGCTCGGGTAGACTGTGGTTTCGGGTTGGGTCGTCTCGACACGTTCGCTTGCCGCTTGCCGTCAAGAGCTTGTCATGACGTTGTGCCTCGTCGCAGTCGCACTGACTTGGCAAACAGTCGAAAGTGACAAACGCCGCCGGCGAATGTCTCGCGCGGAGTCTGGATGTACGATAGGATCGACGTCGAATCGATGAAGCAGGACAACGGGGCGACGCGCTCGAGGTAATCGACTGACGCGTTCGGCAATTGATCGGAAAAGGTTGGAGGGAAGCGGGTATGCGATCTTCTGTGTTGGTATGGCTGAAATCCATGACGGCTTGGGCAATCGTGGCGGCGATCGGGGGTCGTGCGGCAGTGCTGCGGGCCGATGAATACGTGCTGCATTCGTTTCGGACCGAGATGCTCAGTGATGTCTATTACTCCGAAGGCGCCGGTGCCGGGGACATTGACGGCGACGGGCAAACCGATGTGGTGTGCGGCCCCTACTGGTATCGCGGTCCCGAGTTCACCGAGGCCTACGAGATCTACAAGCCTGTTGCCCAGAATCGCGACCGATACGCGGACAATTTTTTCTCCTGGGTGCGCGACTTCGATCGCGACGGCCACCAGGACGTGTTGGTCGTCGGCTTCCCCGGAACCCCCGCCTTTGTTTACCGCAATCCAGGAACGGACGCCGTCACGACGTCCGGCAGGAAACCGGATTCTCCTTGGACAAAGCATCAGGTTCTCGATTGGGTGTCCAATGAGTCCCCTCAATTCACGAACCTGGTGGGCGATGATGCCCAAGAGTTGGTTTGCACGCGAGATGGATTCTTCGGGTTCGCAACGATCAATTCCGATGATCCGCTGGGGCCATGGGAGTTCCACGCGATCTCCGAGCAAATCGCGCCACCACGATTCGGTCACGGGCTGGGCGTGGGCGATGTCAATGGTGATGGTCGCCACGATTTGATCTACTCCGGGGGATGGTTTGAACAGCCGGCCGAGAACGCGACTCAGAGTCGCTGGAAGCTGCATGCCACTTCTTTTTCCAACTCGTACGGTGGCGCCGACATGTTTGCGTACGATGTCGATGGGGACGGTGACAACGACGTGTTGACCGCACACGGGGCGCATGATTTTGGTCTCGGGTGGTACGAACAAGTCACCAAGGACGGAGAGATTGCGTTCGTTCACCATTTGATCATGGGCGATCGGCCCGAGAAGAACCGTTACGGTGTGGTGTTCAGCGAGCCCCATTCTTTGGCGCTGGCGGACATCGATGGTGACGGGTTGAAGGACTTGGTGACCGGCAAGACCTACTGGTCGCACCATCGTCAAAGTCCGATGTGGGATGCCGACCCCGTTGTCTATTGGTTCCGCCTTGTACGCAACGACGACGGTGTTGATTGGATTCCTTATCTTGCGGGGACGACCTCGGGAATCGGACGTCAGTTGACCGTCGCGGACGTCAACGCGGATGGGTTACCCGATTTCGTCGTGGGTGGCATGAAGGGAGCACACGTGCTGGTGCATTCGAGAAAACGCGTGGACCAGAAGCAATGGCAGGCCGGACAACCAAAACGTTTCCAGTCCAGCGGGGCACGCAACGATCGGGGAACCAAGCCTACGTTCGATGAACGCGGGCGAATCCCCGGAGCAATCGAAGGAGAAGCGATGAAGGTCGTCTCGACCTCCGCCGGCCAGGTATCGGTTCAGCAGATGAATAGTTTCTCGGCTGATCGATGGAGCGGCAACGCCCAGCTGTTTTGGCGGCAAGCGGCACCGCGCGCCAGAATGGAACTGGAGTTTGAGATCGAGGAGACGGGCCAGTACGAGGTGGCTGCCGTGCTGACAACCGCGCGCGACTACGCCCAAGTCAATTTGCAGCTCGATGGCGTCGCACTCGGGTCAACGCTCGACCTCTACGATTACCCTGAGGTGCGAACCACTGGCCTGGTCTCCTTCGGAACGCAGTCGCTAAACAAGGGAATCCATCGATTGCGTTTAGAAACGGTGGGCATGAATCCATCCGCAATCCCGACCCACATGGTGGGGCTGGATTGCCTGGTGCTGACAAGCAAGTGACCTGAGCCCAAAATTCCGAGAGTTCAAGGTTACCGCCACGTACCGTGTCCTTGCGGTCGGCCCGCTTTTCTAAATAAGCGTGCGCGATTGTGGAACAGTGCGGAACTGCTCGTGCTCGTGCTCAGCGAAGCGGTGCTCGCAATTGAAAAGAATGGTAAGAGCCGCGCTAATTGAATCGAGCACGAGCACCGTCGCGAGCGACTGAGCACGAGCACGAGCACGGCTAGCAATTCACAATTGCGCACACTTAATTAGACTCGC
>JARFQX010000674.1 GCA_029287555.1 Rubripirellula sp.
CGCAAGCCACTCGCGTCGCTTGATGATTACGACCTCGCCTCGCGATTGAGCTTCTTATTATGGGGCAGCTTGCCAGATCAGCAATTGCTTGATCTCGCTGCTTCGGGGCAGCTTCACAACTCCGACGTGCTGAGCCAGCAAGTCGACCGCATGTTGGGAGATCGCCGTGTGAAGCGATTCTGTGACTCGTTTCCGTCACAGTGGCTGCAACTAGATCGCATCATTTCTTCGACTCCCGATCCACAGAAGTATCCGCAGTTCTACTTCCTGAAGTATCGGGCCAGCATGCACATGATGATGGAACCACTGCTGGTATTCGAAACGATCTTAATTGAGAATCGATCGATTTTGCAGTTGATCGACTGTGATTTCAGCTACCGCAGCGACCTCCTGGAGGCGTGGTACCGTGATGGCCAGCAGGGCAGACCCGGTCCACCGACGAAGGTCACACTTCGACGTGTTCCCATAACGGATCGTCGACAAGGCGGCATGATCACCAACGCAGCCGTGATGACGATGACATCGAATGCGACTCGCACGCAGCCGATTACCCGGGGCGCGTGGATTGCCAGCGTGATTCTGAACGACCCGCCAGAGCCTCCGCCCGCAAACGTGCCGCCATTGGAGGATGAAGCAGCGGAGGATGAAAAGAACCTGACCTTGCGTGAACGGTTCGAGTTGCATCGGAAGCGTCCGGACTGCGCCGGATGTCATCGACGGATTGATCCGCTCGGGTTTGCGCTGGAGAACTTTGATGCGGTCGGGATCTGGCGAGACCAATACGCCAATGGCCGTCGGGTCGATGCGGGGGGCAAGTTATTTGGTCGGCATGCGTTCACCGATATCACGCAATTCAAAGACGCTTTGCTGGCGGAAAAGGATCGATTCACCCGCGCATTTGCCGCTCATCTGCTCGCTTTCTCGCTGGGGCGGGAGGTCGGGGTAGAGGATTCACTGGCGCTAGATCATATTGTTGAGGAGACGGCGGCGGATGATTATCGAATCAGAACACTGATCCGTGAGATCGCGTTGAGCGAACCGTTTCGGCGATGAGATGACGAGGGCCCGATGTCGGAAAAGAGATTTCGAGCGATGAATTCGACGACGCGGCGACACTTCCTGAAGGGAGCAGCCGGGGCAACACTGTCGCTTCCCTGGCTCGAGAGCCTTGCGAGGGACACGGCATCGGAGACACCTGCGCAGCGACTGGCGATCTTTTATGTGCCGATTGGCGTGGTGCGGCGTGGTTTCTTTCCCGGCGAGCAGGAAGCTACCATTCCAACGTTCACCAGCAGCCAGGAGGAAATCCTGACGCACGCCGAAGTCCCCCTTGGTTTGCAACCGCTTCGGTCGCTAACACCAACCCAGCAGCCATTGAAGCGAGTCAGGGACAAGGTGACACTGATCACCGGCATGGACCGCTTCTACAAGCACGGGAGCGATGTGCACGCGCAATGCGCGTCGTGCTTTCTGAGCAGCGCGACGGCACACTCGGTTCATTCGTCCGTCTATCCGCTCGATCGTACGCTCGATCAGATCGTCGCCGATCACGTTGGAGGTGTGACGCCGTTTCGCTCGCTGGAGCTAAGCTGCAACAGCCACAAGGACAACAAGGAATCGATCTACTTCGATAACATTTCGTGGTATGGCACCGAGCATGTCGCGCCGTCGCTTCGGGATCCGCGCAAGGTCTATCGACGGCTCTTTGGCATCCAGGAAGTTCAGGCCTATCGCAGCATCACGGATTTGGTTCTCGACGATGCTCGATCCATGAACAAGCGTTTGGGGAAGGCGGATCGACAGAAGTTTACCGAATACTTCGACGGAATCCGCACGATTGAGCAACAGATGGAGAAGCTTGAGGCAATGAAGGGGCAACTCGCCTCGGCATCATTCGAAGAACCGCCGGAAGCCCATCTTCCCCGCGGTGAGTACATTCGCGTGATGGGAGACTTGATGGTCGCTGCCCTGCAAACCGGGTTGACTCGTGTGGCAACCCTGATGGTTGGCCCCGAACGTTGGGACACGCCGTTCACTTACGAAGGATTGTTCGACAGGCCGATGAGTCATCATCAAATGTCGCACAACCAAAAAGCCTTTCTGCCACAACTGCTGCAACTCGACCGATTCCACATGCAACAGTACGCGTACCTGGTCGAGAAGATGGACGACATCAAAGAATCGGACGGAACGTCACTGCTGGACAATACCATCTTCACTTACGGCTCCGGTCTCGGCGACGGCGCGACGCATCAGTACACCGACCTTCCGATCATCGTGGCTGGCTCAGGTGGTGGACGGTTGAAGACCGGCCATCATCTTCACTGCGCCGACGGCACGCCGTTAGCGAATCTCTGGCTCACACACGCCCGCGTCATGGGACTCGAACTTCCAAGGTTTGCCGACAGCGACAAAGGGGTCAGCTCACTTCTGGCCTGATTTAGAAGCGGACGACTCTGGCATTTCAACGTGTAGGCCGGCATCAAGGAGCGCAGCGACGCCGATCCGGCAGAGGTTCTTGCTCGGTGCCGAATCGTTGTTCGGTGCCGAATCATTGTTCGGTGCCGAATCATTGTTCGGCGTCGAATCATTGTTCGGTGCCGGATCGTTGCTCGGTGCCGGATCGGCGCTTCGCTTGATTCGGCCTACTGCGAATTCCCGTACACACTCAAATAACTTAGGTTGGAAGAGCCCAGCTAAGGCTCGAATTTCGGCGCGCCCCCGAGGTAGGGGACGGGGTCGAACGTCTCGTCGCCCTTGCCCAGTGCGCGTGGATCGTTCGTGGCTTTCAGTTCGCGTGTCAATTGTGCGACCAGCTGCTTCAACGTTTCAGCGTACCGTGGCTCGCTGGCAACGTTTGTCAGCTGACCGGGATCGCTTCTCAAATCGTAAAGCTCAAACTCCGGTCGTTTGCCGAACGCCAGTTGGTACTTCCGCCGATGTTCTTCGTCTTTGTCCTGGTTGTTGACGATGTACGTCTTGGTAGGCCCGTTGTCGCAGTCGGCGAGCCAGGCGTTGGGAATGATCGCCTTCTTGTAATTGGGCGTGCCGGCGGGCCAGCGATCGGGACGGTAATTTCGGATCAGTAAGAAGTCATGATTTCGAATGGCCCGCATCGGCGTGCCACCCGTGTCAGGTTCTTCCTGGGCCATCACGTGACGCTCTTTACCCATCAGGACGTGATCGCGTGCGGGATCGATGCGCCCCGCCCGGTCACTATTGATGAGGTCTTCCAGACTGCGGCCAGTCATCTGCGGCGGGACTTCGACGCCGGCCAAGGCAAGGAACGTCGGGGCAATATCGGTTGTGCTTACGAAATCGTCGGCCTCGCGTCCGGGTTTCTTGAGTCCCTTGGGCCACTGAATCGCTAGCGGCACACGAGCACCGCTGTCGTAGAGGTTCCCCTTGCAGCGAGGAAACGGCATCCCGTGGTCGCCCGTCATGACAACGATGGTATTGTCGAGCGCCGAGAGTTGTTGCAGCTTCGCCAGGAAGTCAGCAACGTCGCGATCAAATCGCTGGACTTCGAAGTAATAGTCGGCCACGTCGCTGCGGATGATCTCGTCGTCCGGATAGTGTTCGAAGAGCTCGATCTTGCTCAGATCCATTCCTGAGGCCTTACCACTGCCGGGCTTGTAAGGCCGGTGAGGATCACTCGCGCCGAGCCAGAAGCAGAAAGGCTTCGAGCGATCCCATGCCTTGAGAAATTCGTCCGGGCTGCGGTAGGGCTTGCCGGCAGGATGACGATCCCAGTTGGTCAGATCGCCGGGCCCCCACGATTTTCGCCAACTGCCAACGTGATAACCGGCGTCCTCAAGCAACAGCGGATACGTGTTGTGCACGGTATCGAGCGTGCTCCAAAGGTTCGCGCCGGAACCCAGGCGCCAATGGAACTGGCCGGTCAAGATGGCGTTTCGCGATGGTGTGCAACTGGGGCTGGATATGTAAGCGTGATGAAACAGCAAGCCGTTGCGGGCGATTGAGTCGAACGCCGGTGTTTGGCAAACCTCGTCATTGCCATAAATCGAGGCGTGCGGCCAACCCCAGTCGTCCGCGATGGCAAATACAAGGTTGGGGCGACCGTCTGCCGCGAAGCTCTCGGAAACCAAACCAACCGATAAAGCGAGGATCAAAACGTATCTCATGAAATCTCCTGTTGAATTCCGATACCCATGTGTCTTCGTTACGAAATGAACGGAGGTTACCGGACGAACTGCTTCACGAAGTCCGCTCCCAATCCAACCGCCTCGAAATGCCGCTTGCACATCTCGATCTTGGTATGAACATCGTCGTGCGCGACCGGACGATCGTCCTGGTCGAAATAGATCAGCGCACCGAAAACGTGAAAGAAGGTGATCATTTCCTCGACATCCTCGTCGACGACCAACGTATGCACCTCACCGGGCGGCTCAAAGACGTACATCCCTTGGCGAGCGATCCAGTCGTGTTCAAGGTACCGCCACGAGCCCTTGATGACGTAACCATGCACGGGAGCCGGATGGCGGTGGCGGCTGAGCACTCCGCTTCGACGCACACGGAGAAGATTTACCCACTGGCCCTCAGTCGAATTGAGAAGCAACGGGCGGAACCACACGTTCTCGGCCTGAGGGACCCACAGCCGCTCGTCGTCGGGAATGGCTTGCGTGACCATGTCGGCAACGGCTTCACTCGCTATCAGTTTTGATTGATCCATATCGACCCGTGAAATCAAGTGTTCATCGTTGGGGGCTTAACCTGCATGCCGGTTGCATTCTAATCAAATTCGCAAACGCGAAGCCTTGCGCGACTCAGGCGATCAAGTAACCGCCGTCTACCGGAAGAATCGCACCGGTGATGAAACCGGCCGCCGGTGAACAGAGAAAAACGGCGGCTCCCGCAACGTCGGCTGGATCTCCCCAGCGGCCCAGCGGTGTGCGTTCAAGGATTTGCCGGCTACGATCCGCGTCGTTGTACAGGGGCTCGGTCAACTGCGTCTTGATCCATCCAGGTGCCAATGCATTGACTCGAATTCCATCATCCGCCCAGTCAATCGCGAGCGACTTGGTCAATTGCACAACGCCGCCCTTGCTCGCGCTGTAGGCAGGAACATGGCCGCTGCCGAAAAAACTGAGCATCGACGCCAGATTGAGAACGCAGCCCTTGCTCTCGGCCAACATCACGCGGCATGCCGTACTCACTCGCATGATGCCGTTCAGGTTGACGTCGACGACGTTCTCGAATTCCTCCGGCTCGTGTTCTTTCCCTGCTCGAGCAATCATTCCAGCCGCGTTGACCAGCACGTTCAGCTCGGTGAGCTGACTGACCATGGATTGAATCGCTTGCGGATCCCGAAGATCCAGTTGGCTGACACTCCATTCGGGCCGCTCAGATCGAGCTTGATCGACCTCGCGTTGACCCAACCCCGTCACGATGATCTCGTAGCCGTTTTCTGCGAACCCTTCAGCGATGCCTCGGCCGATACCCCGGGTCCCACCAGTGATCAGCACTCGTGGCTTGGATTGATTGCGATGATGCTTGCCCGCCGTCATTCAGTTTCCAGCTTCCTTCCGTTCCGTAAATCGTGGCCAAGGTTTCGCGGGGAGACGAATACTCGCGATCGATGAACAACGACCTATCAATTCGACGCCGCCTTCTTTGGTTTCGGTCGGCGTGGCACGTACTCGACCGACTCGGGCCCAAAGGCGGACAAATCCGGGGCCTTCGTTTTCACGCCATCGACTGGCACATTGATCTTTGCACTCCAGACGATTCCATTCAGGATAAAGCGCCGCAGGTCGTCGTTGCTCCAGTTCTTGTAGAAGTGCGGCATGACGATGCCGAAACCACGACCGCCGTCGGATCGCTCGACACACCAGGCGACGGTCTCGGGCGTTGGCTTCTCCGGTGGAAGCATGGCGGTGGCCAGTGCGGTAACGTTGGGGGCCATTGCGTTTCCCTGGCCGAAGTAATTGTTGTAGTAAGGCTCGTCGTGAAGCGTGAACTCCTGCCAGCCGCGAGTGATGGGATGCTCAGCTGCGGCAGGGGTGATGGTGGCTTCTGGAAAGATCTTGGCGAATGACTCGTGATGGGGACAGGTGCGGTTGGCAAAGTAGCCTCCGAGCCACCGCAGCAACGGATGATCGCCATCGGGCTGAAC
>JARFQX010000741.1 GCA_029287555.1 Rubripirellula sp.
CTGACGCGACTTCTGACGCGACTTCTGAGGCGATGCAACAGGCTCACTCATCAACAGATCAATTGGAACGAAAACTCGAACAAGGGCCCAACGTCCGGAGAAACAAGTCAACCAACAAATCAAATCGAGACGTGTGTCAGCCTTCCTCCTCAATCGTCTTCAGAAGCTTGATCAACTGCTCGGCGGTTGCCCGCTCGCGAAGACTCCCATCGATGATGCCACGCACCTTTCCGGTCGAGTCAATCACGTAATTGTCAAATGTCATCCTTTCTGGACTGTAAGCGCTCGAAGACTTCTTTTCAAAGTCGAGCATCAATCGATAGGGAGGATCGTATTTCTCTTTGATCTTCTTCAGCCCCTCAACACCTTCGCTCTCTTCTCGAAAAACAAACAGGAGTTCCGCGTTTAGCGACTTAAATTGTTCGGCGTGCTTCGTCAACTCGACCAGCTGACGCATGCAAAAGGGTCACCAATGGGCACGATCAAACAGTAACACAACGTGCTTGCCACCGGTGAGTACTTCCGAGAGCTTGACGGCTTGACCGTCGATTCCAGTCATCGCGAAATCAGGAGCGGCGCGACCGACCGATACCTCGGGGATGGATTCTTGTCCCAAAGCTACGACCGAAAAGGAAAACACCAGGCCAAGGGATAGCCACAATTTCATCGAAATACCCGAGATTTTGCCGGAAATGAAACTTAGATCGTGGCGGTCTGGGCCCTGGTTGTCAAACGCATGGTCGCAAAACTAGTCTGGGACCAGCTAATTTCGATCGGCCGCCGTCGTGAGCGGGAATTCACGGCACGGAAGCGTTTGCTGGTCTGGTGACCGCCCCAGTCTTCAAAACTGGTGAGGTGTCCGAAAATGATGCCTGGTGGGTTCGATTCCCATCCGCTTCCGCTTGAGGAGCTGGCGGGTGTAGCCAGATGCTTCCGGTTCCCCGATAACGCAGAAGCTCCCCGAAAAACCCGTCCAAACGTTGACGGCGAGTCCGGGGAGCTTGGAGTCAATCGGTGAGTCGAGTGTCCGAGTGACCGTTAGGAGGAGACATCCATTCCGGGAAGGGACGACTCGCCAGCCATGGCACGTAACTTGTCCATCGCCCGTCTTTCGAGTTGTCGAACCCGTTCCTTACTGATACCAAGCCGATCGGCGAGCGACTGTAGGGTGTGAACTCGGCGATGCGAGCCAAGTGAAAACCGTGCGCGAATGATCAACTTCTCTCGGCGGTCCAAGTCATTCAGCATCTCGCTCAGCCTCGCTCGCAATTCGTGCCAACGCTTCTCACTAATGGCCGAGACTCGCCCTTCGTCACTGATGTCGATCTCCATATCCTGCAGGCCGCTTGCCACTTTCTGACGGTCCTGCTGGTTGGTAACAACGGTCCGATAGGAATTTCTTCGAACGACCTGGGTCGCATACGTGCTGAATCGGAAGCCTCGATCGTAGTCAAATTTCTCGACTGCACGCATCAAACCGACGATTCCTTCGCTGAGCAACTCGTCGAAGGAGTTGTTGGTGTTCACAAATTTCTTCACGATTGAGATCACCAAGCGGACGTTGGCTTCGACGATCCGATCACGGTGCCACTCGGCCAGTAGAATCAGACGTTCGATCAACTTCAGCCGGGCTTTCGACGGCCGACGAGAGGAAAGCAAACTGCGCTGCAGGGCTGCCTCGTGCATCAGGAAGTTCATCCGTCGAAACAGTGCAACTTCTTGATGCGGCTTCAACAGTGCCGCTTCACACATCCTGCCCAAGTGAACCGGCAAGTCGACCGCGTTCGTGCGGGTCGCACGAACTCGACCGTCCGATGACGGACTTTCTAGCCCGAGCGTTTCCGAGAACACCTCATTACCGGCGTTTCGCTGATCAAACAGACTGTTGGGAATGTAGGCGATCTCTCGTTGCAGACATCGGCGGGTGAGCGACTCGAGTTGTTCCGGCGACGCATCGTCGATCGGCTGAATTCGCTGCTCGTATTGATCCTGGATCGACTCCAGGGCGGTCACCAACTCAGGCGATTTCATCCACGCGGGCGTCCGGGAGGTCGGACGTCGCCGGGCAGGCTTGACCGCGGATTGCTCAGTTGCAGAAACGTCGACGGAGCCCGTTGTTGAAGAAGCCATAACCGCTGGACCTATTTGTTTGAGACCAAAAGCGAAGAAACCACTCTCGGAGTGATACGCTTTGAACGATTTTTTCGTTCAAAACGTTCACCAAAGAATATCGGTCTTTCCGTTCGGCTGCAACGGACTACCTGGGAAAAACCGCCATTTTCCTAGAAAAATGAAGATTTTTCGGACCGACAACCGATTTCGCTTGACGATTGGAAACCATTCGAGGGTAAGATAAAAACGTTCATAACGTGCACCCCGAGAAACGCCGTGGCAGCCAAGCAGCCTCAATTTTCACCGAAGCAGGTCGCATCGGCCCTGCAGGCCAGTGAGTCGTCCGTCAAACGCTGGTGTGACCAAGGAGCCATTTCCACGATCCGGACGGTCGGAGGCCACCGGAAGATTACGCTCGATGCGCTGCAACATTTCCTCCGCAGCTCCAATCGGCCTTTGATCGCCCCACAGGCGTTGGGGCTTTCCGCCAATCGAGTGGCGACCGAGGGGATGATCCCCGGCGGTCAGGACCACGATCAGAAGCTGTTTCGCACCGCCCTAGCCCAGGGCGACGAAGATGCTTGTCGCCGCATTTTGCGGATGCGGGTCGGCCTGGGGGCCAGCCGCAGCGAGGCAGCCGATTTCCTGATCACCGACGCGATGCACGGGATCGGCGAAGCGTGGGATTGCCATCGAGTTGACGCCTACCAGGAGCGTCGGGGCTGCGAGATTTGCACGCGGCTGCTGGGCGAGCTGCGAAACGAGCTTCCGCCCATGCCGGCGACCGCGCCGGTTGCCTTGGGAGGGACGCTCTCGGGCGATCCCTACCAGCTTCCCACAACGCTGGTCGAACTTTCGCTGCGCGAGTCGGGCTGGGATGCGATGAATTTGGGAAGCAACCTCCCCGCTGAAAGCCTACTGCGAGCCGTGTCGGATCACCGTCCTCGCTTGGTTTGGCTGAGCGTCTCGAGCATCGAAGATGCCGATCAGTTTGTCCGACAAGAAAACCTGCTCGCCGAGAAGATTGGAGACGACGTTGCCCTGCTGATTGGAGGCCGAGGCTTGACCGACGAGATCCGTCCAAAGCTCCGCTACACGGCTCACTGTGATAGTCTCCGGAATCTCGTCGACTTTGCTTTCATGATGCGTATGCAGGGCTAATGCCCTGTCAGTCCTCAGGAAGCGGGTATCGGATGTTGCGTCCGCGACCGGCCGGTACTCAGCTTGCCTCACTTCTCGGTTCGATACGATCGGAACCGTTTTCCGAACAATCCGCGACATGGATGCCGCTTGGGCTTGAATCCCGCTGATCCTCGGTGTTAATCCTGAAATTCGGGATCAATCCTGCAGGGTCGTCGCAGGCCGGAAATTCGCGATGACACTCGCCTCTTCGGCGAAAAGAACCTTTCCCAATGGCCTTGCTGCTACCACAATGAAACGGAAGGTCAGCCACCCAGGTGACGGGCCTTCCTGTCTCGGGGGTGCCGTGAAGGCGGGTCCCAAGTTCAAGCATCTCCTTGCAACGCATCCCACTTAATGACATCACCCCTCGGCAACCGCGAATCGCTGATGCGGCCGGATGACCACTCGGGTCGCTACTGGGCGTCACCGCCTTGCCGTGTTCGTGTCGACGACGGCAAGAACGTCAGTTGGGTCGACCTCCAGCGGCCCTACGCCCTGGTCGGTTCCCACCCGTGTTGTACGTTGCGGATCCGCAGCGAGCACGTGCCGGAGGTAGCCTATCTCGTGTGCTGCCTACGCGACCGGATCGAAGCGTGGCCCACGGCTGCCATCGCGTTTCCTCGCTGGGGTGCGATTCCGCCAGAGCTGCAACTCATCGTGGGCCCCTGCAGCTTGACGTTTCACCCCGTCTTGCAGGCACCGATCGCTCGCCGCAGCGTTTCGGTTCTGGCCGATTCGGAGATTGAGACGCGTCTTTCATGGCCCGGCCGCGACTTCACCAGGTCGTTTCGCCGTCCGGTTACGATCATCGGTGATGACCATCCCAGCGTTCTCCGACTTCACGGTCGCGGTCTTGCCACTTGCCAGTACGCAGCGGTGGTCCAAGACGAAGCGTTTTGGTTGGTGAATCTCTCCCCCAGGCGGATGCAGCGATCCGAGCGAGTGCGCCGGTTCCGTGAGCTGGGCGAAACCATGTTGCTCGGGGATGCAACGCTCAGGTACATCGCGTCGAAGCCTCGGGGCGGAGAACAACAACATCACGATGACGAAGTCGGTATCGGAACAGAATCTGGTTCCAACGTGGACCTACACTCCGATGACGAACTCCATACCGATATCCATTCGGAACATGACATTCATGACGAAGATGGGCAATCGGGAATGTCATTGATCGCGAGTGGAATCCATTCCCTCGAACCCGATTCGTCTCCCTCTTTCACCTCACCCCCGTCGAAGGGAAACGTTCCCGAAGATTCGCAGGGGGAACACGGCAAATCGACGCGGGTTCAATCGAGTGAAACATCACCATCGGATCGAGATAATGGAGATCCACCATTGGGCCCGGGCGAGAGCAGAGCCCATCGATCGCATTCGATTGGTGACACGAAAATCGATAAGTCTCCGGAATTCAGAGAAGAAGAAGAAGAAGAGGCTGTCATCCGTGACGTGTCGACTGACCTCGCTGAACCCGATTGCGAACCGGACGACACCGACTCATCCACAACCCAAAGCGACGTCTATCTCCGGGTCGATTCAGGTCAGCGCCGGACGAAGCCGCCGACCAGCGGATGTAGTGCAGCGGGGGTCTCGTCGGAGGATGAAGGTTCCGCCCGAGCGGTCTTGAACCTGGTTGACGCCGCACTTGGTTTGGTCGACGAAGCGGTGAAAGAACCGCATGCCCGCGAACAAGGTGCGCTCCCCCGGGACCACTCGGTCGATGAAAAGACTCTGGATGGTTCGAAGGACTGTTCGCCCCACTCGGATGCGACGGAGCTCGATCCTGATCCCGAACTCCGAACGGAACCTGAGTTCCCCGAACCTGAGTTCCCCGAACCTGGGTTCCCCGAACCTGGGCTCCCCGAACCTGGGCTCCCCGAGGAGTCGGCGACTGACGATGTTGGGCACGGGATCGCCTCGCGAGAGAATACGTCTTCGGAACCGAGCGAGATTGAAAGCACCAGTCAAGTCGAACCGAGCGACCAACGAGGCGTAGCAGCCAATGGGCTCTCGGACGCCGTGAACGATCGTCATGAACAGACCGATGCAAACCAGCCCGGCTTGGTCGACGTTGCGTTAACGGAGGGCGTCCAATCGGAAGTGTCGCTGACGAATCACGACCCACCCATTCTGTCGACTCGCGAGGCTTCCCACATCGAAGATCCGCCCAATATTGTCTTGACGGAGCCCGAGGCGAAATCAGAATTGATCGAGTTAGACACGTTTTCCGAGCCTGACACCAACCCACCGGTTGAGACGTCATCGACGTGCGATTGGTCAGTTGATGGGCGCGATACCGTGGATGAATCAGGCCATGATGAAGTAACGGATGAGCCCCCAGGGGCTCGGTCCGCAGCAACCGAGCCGATCAAAACAGCCCGAACGCAGGAGGATGGTGAGATGAATCCGATTCAGCCGACCGTGATTCCTGGCAACGCCACAACCGGTCCGACCGACGGCGACTTCGCCCTGGCTCCCCAAAACGTCTCGGAAGTTCACGCGGTTGAACCTACGACCAAACCAGACTCGACCAAACCAGACTCGATTCAACCAGACTCGATTGACGGGGAACCGGTACCGATCGACCCGGAATTACTCACCTCCCAATTGACCACGAGGCTTGTAGAGATCGGCGACGAGCGATCCACTCTGCAACAAGTTATCCGTTGGTCGGCGATCACGGCTGGCATCATCATTCCGACAACCGTGGTCTTATGGGTGATCAATCGCATCTACAGCGACTGGTACTAGAGAGGCGTTGCTAACCGCGCGACCCGCCTCGGATCGCAGGTCGATCCAGACGAAACAGCGAGATATCTTGCTCTGGCGATTGCCCCAGGGCTAGTTGGCAAGCGATCTCTCCCAAGACGGAAGTGAACTTGAATCCGTGCCCCGATAGCCCCGCTACAACGGTGACTTGGGGGTATTGAGGATGTTGGTCGACAACGAAGTGTTCGTCGGGCGTATTGGTGTAGTAGCAACCGGTGCGGTCCGAAAGACGCGTGCGGACTCCGGGCACGTATCGAATGACGTAGTCTTCGACCATTGCAAAGTCCTCTTCGTCAAGCTCAACGGTCCCCGGTGTTGAATCCGGTCCTGCGATTGGCTCGCCTCCACTATGCCTGGCCACTTTGAGCCCCCGTGAATCGATCGATGGGAAGCCGTAATAGAAGCCGGTCGGAGTTTCATGGAAAAAGCAGGGAAAGCCATCTTCCAAAGCGACGCGATGCGATCCGGTTGCGAACCAGTACAGGTGTTTGCGAAGCACCTGCAAGCGGGTCTCGAGCGACCGAAGCAA
>JARFQX010000762.1 GCA_029287555.1 Rubripirellula sp.
GATTGGGTGACGCGCTGATGCAGGAACCGAACGCGCTGCAGGCACCCGAGAACGAGGCGAGCACCGAAGAGCCGAAGGAGCAACCTGCGGAGGAATCCGACGCCCAGCCCGAGAAGGCTGAGTCCGAGAAGGCTGAGTCCGAGAAGGCTGAGTCCGAGAAGGCTGAGTCCGAGAAGGCTGAGCCCGTGAAGGAGGAGACCGGAGCGGAGGAACCGGCCGAGCAAGCCGAGGAGCAACCTGCAGACGAATCCCAAGAGGAAGTGACGGATCCGGAGACGCCGGACGAGGAAGATCAGGCGGAGCAACAACCGTAGTCGAGTCTGTCCCAGACTCGAAACCGTGCAGCAAAGCTGCAAGCAAAGAACTACCGCCTGAGGACAGGCGGAGCTACAGCCGTCGTCGAGTCTGTCCCAGACTCGAAACCGTGCAGCAAAGCTGCAAGCGATGAACGACCGCCTGAGGACAGGCGGAGCTACAGCCGTAGACAAGTCTGTCCCAGACTCGAAACCCCCTTCGATCTGTAACCGCGCAGCTACTCCCCGAACCCGCGGCGTGATCGCAGTCTCACGAACATGGCTACGCTCGAGGCGGCAATCAGCAGCAGGCTGAAGACGAAATAGCCGATCACCACCGGCACGTTCCCCGCGTTCGCCGGTTCATTGAGTTCGCGGCTGAGATTTTCATCGAGGGGAATTGAAAACAGTGCGGAGAAGGGACTCGTGATGCCCATCCATTGCGCCGCGGCGATCTTCTCTGGGACGAAATCGAGAATCTGCATCAGTGCGACGATCGCGGGCGGAACGACGTAGAGGATCAGCAATGTCGTGTAAGTGCTCAGCAGGGCAATCGACGTCTTCTTCGTATAAAGGGAACACACTAACGCAATCACGGCGTTCACCAGGCAAACCATCAACACGATTGCGAACATGCAGATGACCGCGGGCCAATTGCTCCAAAAGCTCATGTTCAATGCGGTGCCGAGCAGCAGTGGCCAAAGCAAGAACGAGGTCAGCACGGCCGAGATACGAAACCCGACAATGAACTTTCCCGAGAGAATCTGCCACGGTGTCAGGGTCGTGGTCAGCAGCAGATCGAGGGTTTGCCGCTCACGCTCGCTGGTCATGCTGCCAGCCAGGAACACCGGTCCGACCAACATGTTGAACACGATCACATAGACCGAGAACCACGCACAACGTTCGATCTGCCAGAACAGGAAAACGCCCATCATCGGGATCGCCAGCAACATGCTGATCTGGATCACCAGCCGCAACATCAAGGTTCCCTGGCTGAAGATCTCGCTGTGCAGTTCCTTGTCATAGACCGGATTGCGACCGTCCGGCATCAACTCTCGCTTCTTCGGCGGCGCGAACAGTCGATCGGGGAACTGGTCGGGCTGAATCACCAAGCCAACTGCTTCCTCCGCTTCCTTTTCCAAGTCGATCACGTCTTTTCCTTCGCTGCCGACGTCGGGGGGATAGAGCATGCGGCCCGCCGCGGCGGCGCACATCAGGATCACCGCCGAAAGAACGAACGGAGGAAATACAAGCGAGGCAACTTTCAGCCGCAGTTCGCCCTGGCCTTCGAATAGGCCCCAGAACATCACCGCCGCGATCACCATCGGCAGAATCAGTAAGTAGCTGACCACCAGCGAGCTACTTGTCCGCGAAAAATAGCTGCTGCAAAACACACCGATCGCCCCAAACAAAATCACCGAAACGATCAGCCCGACGTAAGCGGCCAGCACCTCCAGGATGCTGATTCCGCCCAGCGGCAAGCACAGCACGATGATCGGCAGCGAGGCAACGATCAGCATGCCCAAGTGCGTCAGCGAAGCGACCATCTTGCCGAACACAATCGCACCAGGCCGTAACGGGCTGGCCAACAACATTTCGTAGGTGTGACGTTCCTTCTCACCCGTGATTGCACCCGCCGCAAAGCTTGGTGCCATCAAAGAGGCAATCACGTACTGGCCCAGAAAGAACAGGTTGACGAGGTTTTGCGCCGATCGCGGGTTGCTCGTCAAATCCAAGCGTTGGTCAGTCGGCCAGGCAACCAGCACCACCGCGGCAAGCAACAGTTGATACATTGCCAGTAGAAAGAAGGCGCGATTGGTCCGCAGGTTGACCAACAGTTCGCGCTGCAGTACCGGATTTTCAAATACGTACATGGAGACCCGAACGGCGTGAGCCGATAACCTTTGCGTTGGTTCAGGATGAATAGTGCGTTCGTCGCGGACGGATTTACCGTTGTTATACCAAGCCCGAAGCAACGGACAGATGGCGTGCGATATTGTGGAACCGACTGAAGCTTCTCGTGCTCGTGCTCGCTCAGCAAAGCGGTGCTCGTAATCGAAGTGGATGGAAAAAACCACGCCAACGAATTCGAACACGAGTACAGTCGCAAGCGACTGAGCACGACCGCGTCTTTAAATTCATCATTGCCCACTCTTATTCTGGTCGACCAGCGGCGTTTTCGAATCGGCGCCGGCCTGCTCGACCACGTAGCTTGGAAGAGCGTAGCCCGGCAGCATCCCCCGCAGCTGTTCCATCAACTGCATTCCCGTCTCCACCGGCACTTCGAAGTGGGCGGCTCCCCGAACGCGGTCGAGTTGGTGCAGATAGTAAGGTTGGATTCGGTGATCCACCAGTTTGAGACAGAGGTCGGCTAGCACCTGCGCATCATCGTTCACCCCTCGCAGCAGCACCGCCTGATTCAACACGGGGATCCCCGCATCGATCAACTTGCCGATGGTCGCCAGGACATGACGGTCAAGTTCGTTGGGATGATTCGCGTGAACGACCATCCATACCGCAAGGCGGCTGGTGGACAATCGCTCGATTAACCAAGGCGTCACTCGCTGCGGGATGACGATGGGCATGCGAGTGTGAAAGCGGAGTCGCCGAACGTGGTCGATTGCCTCAATCGCATCAACCAACTCCCCTAGCTTTGGGTCGGCCAGCGTGAGTGGGTCACCTCCGCTCAGTAAGACTTCGTCAATTTCGGGGTGCCGACCCAGGTAGTCCAGTGAGGGAGTCCAGGAACGATTCCGGGACCCAAGCAAGGTGTAGGGGAACTCTCGTCGAAAACAGTAGCGGCAATGAATCCCGCAGGCACCGGTGGTGATGATCAAGGCGCGTCCCTGATACTTGTGAAGCAGGCCGGCGGCAGCCACCGAAACGCGATCACCGACCGGGTCGGCCGAAAAACCATCGACATCCACATCCTCATTTGGCGTTGCCAGGACTTGGCGAAGCAATGGGTCATCGGGATCGCCCGGTCGGATCCTGGCAAGGTACTCAAGAGGCACAAAGGTGGGGAAAGAATCCTTGCCCGAAGGGCGTTCACACGCATCGGACTCATTCCAAGCGGTCGTCGACGGCTCGCTCTGCCCCGTCGGGTTGGCCGAACTTGTCTCCACCAGACCGAGCTTGCGACGAAGCTCGTCACTGCATCGGATCGCCCGCCGCATGGCAGTCTGCCAGTCCACTTGCGGGGCAGCACTTTCCGACACACCGCCCGACAAAGCGGTCGGGACAAACTCGGACCTTGCCGCTAGAATTTCGTTCGATTGGTTGGTCGTTTCGCAGCGCGCCATTCGAATCGACGTTCATCCCCGACGGATTTAATTAACTGACTTTCACGATGGAGCCAGCTCCTACATGGCTACTTATAACACAAGCGACTTCCGAAA
>JARFQX010000863.1 GCA_029287555.1 Rubripirellula sp.
CTGGGTTTGCACCTATTTCAATTCCGAACCGGCTTCGGATAGGTTCTTAGTCTGCCGCTCATCCGAATCGGGTCTCAGGGAGCACACGCATGCCACGCAGTCTATACGTCACCGCGGTTGAAGCGGCGAGCGGGAAGTCTCTCGTTTCGCTGGGCTTGGCGGAATTACTGGTCCGTCGAGTGGAACGATTGGGGTTCTTTCGTCCAGTGATTCGGACTCAGGATGAACCGGACAGCGACACGCAACTGATGCGCGAAAGGTACTGTTCCGAACTTGACTATGAGTCGACGTATGCGGTCACGCACGCGGAGGCTCGCGAGCTGTACGTTAACGATCGATACGACCAACTGCTGAAACGGATTCTCGCAAGTTACAAGGCGGTGGAAAGCGAACGAGATTTCGTGCTGTGCGAAGGAACGGATTATACGGGCGTGTCTTCCGCCTTCGAATTTGATTTCAACGCCAAGGTGGCGAATCACCTTGGTTGTCCCATTCTTATCGTGGTGTCCGGCGCGGAGAAGAGCGTTTTCGATCTAATCACTGCCCTGCGGTCTGCACGCGAAGCGTTCGAGAGCGAAGGCTGCTCCATTGCCGCGCTGGTTGCCAATCGCGTCCAGCCGCAACTAACCGAGGAACTGCGCCGGCGGGTCGAGGCGGAATGGGGTCATGCGGAGCCAGTTTTCGTGATCCCGGAACATCATTCCTTAGGCCGCCCGACCGTCGGAGAAATTCGAAAGGCGCTTCACGCGGAAATGTTGTCTGGGAGCGAGGCGAGTCTTCATCGCGAGGCTCTCAACTTCAAGGTTGCCGCGATGCAATTACCGAACTTCCTGGATCACATCAGCGAGGGAAGTTTGGTCATCACTCCCGGCGATCGCGGCGATGTTTTGCTGGCCAGCTTGGCAACCGCACGTTCCGAGAACTTTGCGCCGATTGCCGGGGTCCTGCTGACCGGTGGGATTCGGCTTGCCGATTCGATCAAGCGGCTCATTGACGGTCTGAAGCACGTTGATGTGCCCGTGCTTACGGTCGATGACGACACATTTGTGGCGGCCGCCAAGGTCATACGGGTCCGTGCCAAGATCTCTCCAGACAACAAGCGAAAGATCGCGGCTGCGCTTGGTCTTTTCGAAGACTGCGTGGACGCCAACCAGCTTGAACGTCGGATCGATGTCGCTCGTCCGCAAAGCGTGACGCCGCTGATGTTCGAGTACCAACTAATTGAGCGGGCGAAAAAGAATCGGCAACACGTGGTGCTACCAGAAGGAGAAGACGATCGAATCCTGCGCGCGACCGAAATCCTGTTACGACGTGAAGTGGCAGACATTACGCTTTTGGGCAATCGAGAAACCATCGAGGAATTGGCTTCGTCGCTGGGCGTGGATCTTACGGGGGCGCGGATCATCGATCCGCAAACATCCGAATGGCGGGAAGGGTTTGGGAGGACATATTTTGAACTTCGCCGGCATAAAGGCGTGACGCAGGAAGTGGCCCGCGACATCATGCTGGACGTCAGCTACTTCGGGACGATGATGGTCCACCAGGGCCTTGCCGACGCGATGGTGTCGGGCGCCGCTCATACGACGGGCCACACGATCCGCCCCGCGTTGGAGTTCATACGTGCTCGGTCCGGGTGCTCCATCGTATCGAGCGTCTTCTTCATGTGTCTGCCGACCCGTGTGCTGGTCTATGGCGATTGTGCGATCGTCCCCAATCCGACGCCCTCTCAATTGGCGGATATCGCGATTAGCTCAGCCGATACGGCCCGAATGCTCGGAATCGAACCGCGCGTTGCCATGTTGTCCTACTCGACCGGAGAATCGGGCAGGGGCGATGATGTGGATCGCGTGCGTGAGGCAACACGGCTTGCACAAGCATTACGGCCTGACTTGTTGATCGACGGACCGCTGCAATACGACGCGGCGGTCGATCCCGGTGTCGGCATGAAAAAATCGCCAACGAGCGAAGTCGCCGGGCGCGCCACGGTTTTCATCTTTCCCGACCTGAACACTGGCAACAATACTTACAAGGCGGTTCAGCGATCATCAGGAGCCGTGGCGGTGGGTCCCGTCTTGCAGGGCCTGAACAAGCCCGTCAATGACCTGAGCCGCGGGTGTACCGTCACGGATATCGTCAACACGGTTGCGATCACGGCGATACAGGCCCAAGAAGTGCAGCCAGACTAATGACGTTTTCTCATAAGCTTACAAGGGACCTGTCCAAAATTGCGATGGCGGGATCCATCAAGAAAGAGAATAGAGAATAAAGACTACGCCCGTCTTGCTCGTAAGAGTATTCGAGGCAACGCTTTTGACGCGGGAAGCAAATGTGGACTTTCGAGTTGGTCGTAATTGCCGCAATGATTGCCTTCAACGGTGTCTTTGCTGCATACGAAATTGCCCTCGCCTCGGTCGGCCTTCCCCGGTTGTACATGCTGGTCAGGGAGCAGAGGCGGGGGGCCGCGGCTGCGCTGCGTATGAAGCAGAAGATGGAGGCGAGCCTCGCCGTTGTCCAGATCGGGATTACACTTGTCGGAGCCACCGCAGCGGCAACCGGTGGTGCCGGTGCACAAGAAACCATTGAGCCGATCTTGCGCAGCTGGGGATTGAGCGAAGCGGTTTCTCAATTCCTGGCAATCGCTCTCGTCGTGGCGCCGCTCGTTTTCTTCACCATTCTACTTGGCGAGCTTGTCCCGAAGGTATTTGCGCTGCGTAATAAGGAATGGGTTTGCCTCGTCCTTTCACCTGTCATGCAGTGGTTCTCGTATTGCGTTTGGCCCGCCGCGTGGTTCTTGGAGACGTGTGTCACCTGGATCATGAAACTCGCTGAACCGGAGGACAGCCGGAGCAAAGTCGCTGAAAGGTCGACGGTCATCCAGGACCTGCACAATGCCGCCGCCTTCGCACGAGTTTCACGGCTCATTGGACTCCGCGAAGAGGGCATCATCCGGGGCGCCTCCAGGTTAGCCACCACATCGATTCGACGTATCATGCTTCCCGCAAAGTACATCGGCATGCTCACGGCAAACCAGAGTCTCGCTGACGCGCTCGTCGCCGCCCAGCGGGAAATGCACACGCGGTTCCCAGTCACCAAAGTCACTGGCGATCCGCAGCAAATTATCGGCTACGTTAACTTCAAAGACATCGCTGCGGTCGTCAGGGTGTCGCCGCAAGAAACTTCGCTTCGCAAGCTGCTGCGAACACTACCCGCGTTTGATGCGGGCACCTCCGTTTCAGATTGTCTGGAGCAATTGATCCGCCGGCGCACCCATATCGCGCTGGTCCGCGGGGCGGATGGCAAAACCATCGGGATGGTCACTCTGGAGGACATTATCGAGGAATTGGTCGGCGAAATTCACGACGAATTTGATCGCATTCCAGACCACCTCGTACCCGCGGGAGAAGGTTGGATTGCCGGCGGCTTCGTCCCGCTTCGTCATCTCCGCGACGAGACAGGGATCGAGTTGCCTTCCCTTCGTGGCAAACAGCTCTACACGCTGAACGACTGGATTGTGGAGCGGTTGGGGCGTCCACCGCACGGCGGTGACGAAATCAGCGAGGGTGATTGTCGCATTGTTGTGCGCAAGACTCGGCAGACGCTCGTGCAGGAAGCGTACCTGTG
>JARFQX010000903.1 GCA_029287555.1 Rubripirellula sp.
CTAGTGACGCCGCGGCGTTCCAACTCGGCCATGCCGATTGGATGAAGAGGAGAGAACGCCGGTCCGGGGCCGACCGGCCCCCGGCTGTTGCCAAGCCGATGCTCTTGCACGCGCCCTAAGATGCAATCAGGGAATGGATCGTTCCTTCCCTTTCTCAACTGGTCTCACTGATTATTTTTTTCCCGAGGTCTCTTCGATGAGTGACTTGCACGCCCGATACAACGAAATCGAGAAACTGATCGATGAGGAGAAGTTTGAAGAGGCAATCTCCGGACTAAACGGGATCCTGGAAGAAGATGATTCCTTCGTGCTCGCCCATTTGGCGCTCTCCCGTGTCTATACGAAGACGGGGCAGCACGAGCAGGCGATTCAGCACGGCATCAAGGCGTGTCAGTTGGAACCCAACGACTCCTTCAACTTCACGGCGTTGAGTGTCACCTACCAGCGAGCTTGGGCCGGGACTCAAGACCAGCAATACATCGCTAAGGCCGAAGAGGCGATGGCCCATGCGCAGGCCCTGGCCAGCCAATAGCTAGCGGCCACTAGGAGAGGGCGTCCGGGAATTCGAAGTAGGCCGACCAAGCGGAGCGTCGATCCGGCTTCGAACAGCAATTTGACGCCGACCAAGAATCGTTGCCGGATCGGCGTCGCTGCGCTCCTTGATTCGGCCTACGCGTTTAGATGCCAGGGTTTTCTTATCGCCGAGCGCCGTGGGATGAGGCCCGGGCTACTTTGCGGATCGGGGCCTCTGCGTCGACCCATTCCCGCCGCGGGTCCCCCTCGGAGCCGCTTTTCGCCACACCCAGCCTGGTCGAAGACAGAATTTTACACCTCTGTTACATGACGGACCCCGATCAGTGACAGACGAGGGAGGGAGTTTCGATACACTTCTGGCGTTGTTTGTCGGCAGGGGATGCTGACACGATCCTTCGCTTCCAGGAAAACCCATGTCAACTGTTGCCCCTCCCAAATCCCGCCCCGAACGGCCCTCTGTTTCTGTCGATGTTCGAGCCTCGAAAGCACCGAAGCGGCAGAAGGGCTACGGCCCCAATACTCAAGAACGTCGCCGCCGAAGCAACCTCTCTTACTGGGCGATCGGCTGGCTTGCCATGGCCCACTTGGTGGTGCTCGCAGCGCCCTTCTACTTCACATGGACCGGTTTGATCGTCGCTTTGGTGCTCCATTGGATTACCGGCAGCCTGGGCATTTGCCTCGGATATCACCGGCTTCTGACGCACACCGGGATGAAAACGTACAACTGGGTTCGCTACACCTTTGCGACGATTGGGACGTTGGCCGGCGAAGGCACGCCGTTGGACCGGGTTGCCGACCACCGCAAGCATCATGCCTGTAGCGACCAAGAAGGTGATCCTCACTCGCCCAATGATGGCGGTTGGTGGAGTCACGTGTTTTGGCTTGCCTATCACACGCATGGTGGCGACCGAAAAGCCTACCTGCAGCGTTGGGTCCCCGACCTGTACAAAGAAGCTGGGATGCGCCGACTTGATTACTTGTTCCTGCCGGCCCACATCGTGATGAGTCTGCTTCTGTTCGCCGTGGGTTATTCCTTTGGCGGGCTTTACCTCGGTACTTCGTTGGTGGTTTGGGGGATGTTTGTCCGCCTGGTGACCGTGCTCCACGCGACTTGGATGGTGAACAGCCTGTCCCACATGTGGGGCTACAAGAACTACGAAACGACCGACGACAGCCGCAACAACTGGTTCGTTGCCATCGTTGCCTATGGTGAAGGCTGGCACAACAATCATCACGCTTATCCGCGCATGGCAAAGCATGGCCACAAGTGGTGGGAGTTTGACATCACATGGCAGGCGATTCGATTGCTGAGGGCGACCGGACTGGTATGGGACGTCGTCGATTACCGTACGGCAGCGGAAAAGAAGACGCTCGAAGAGTCGGCCGAGGCAGCCTAGTGCTTTGTCAGAATTTAGAAATGGGGTTGAACCGGGGCCGGGAAAAGGGGTCAGACACCAAAAGCCGGAACGGCCCTTCGGGTGCTTCGCACTTTGGGTGTCTGACCCCTTTTCCCGGCCCTGACCCCTTTTCCCGGCCACCCAAAATCCAAGGTTTGACAAAGCACTAGCGGCTTGATCGCTTGCAATTGGTTTTCGAACAACGGCTCCGGTGCTCTCCGGAGCCGTTTTTGATTCGCGATCTGAGTAACGAGCGGTCCGAGTGGCGTTGCTGACCGTGTCTGGCCCCCTTCTCTCGGACGCTGATTCGGATAACTCGGGCGACACCGGCTGGGAGCCCTCGCCACCAAAAACTTGTTTCGTCACGATGGATCGCTGTTGACACGGGGTCAAAGAACCAGCTATTTCCGGACAAACCAATCTCTAGCCGCCCGAATTCGACACCATCGGTCCGTGATTGCACCAGGGAAGCGTGCCGGACGTGCGAGCGGAGATCAGGAAAACGAAGGCTGATGCATCGGCCAAACGCGGAAGAATTGTGGAGATCGCTCTTGGAGGAAGAGGGCGGATTCGCGATGTTTTCCACGTTCTACAAGAAGTCTCACCGCGAAGAAGGAGAGTCGCGTTGAATCGCCTCGTACCCGCACACGGTTGCCGTGTCGTCTGTGTTGGCCTGGCATTGATGCTGGCCGCCTCAGACGGATCAGCCCAGAGTCCCGGCTCAACGCAGCCGGAAACGCCCACTTACAGTCAGTTACAGGGAACGCCCGCAACGTCTGCCCCCGTGGTTGACTCTGCCTCGGGTGAACGCATCCTCGCCGAAGTGCGCGGAGCGATCGCGAAGCAGGATTACCACACGGCGGTCCGGTCGTTTCGCGCTGCAGCTGGGTTCTCCAACAGCTCACCGCAGTATGCGGCGGAGGTCGAAAAGCTTCGCAGCCAGTTGCAGGGAATCGGCATTGATGCCGCCCTGTTGTCGATGCCAGCCAAGCCATCGGGCGGGCCGGTGCAGCGATTTCCGGACGTCAGCGATGCTCAACCGATCACAGCCGCGCAGCTTGCAACTCCGCAACAGCGAAAGGCGGAGGCTCTTCGGCTGGTCGCCATCGGTCGCGCGGCGCTGGATCGCGGCGATGTCGTGACGGCGTTGCAGACGGCGCGAAAGGCCGAATCGCTGCGAGTCCCCGAACGGGACTTCGCGCCCGGTGAACCGCGTGTCTGGCAACTCCTGCTAGACGCTGAATCGGCAGCCCGGCGCAGCGGAATCGCGTTAACCTCGGGTACCTCCGCTGGCCCTAGTGTCCCCGGTGGCGTGCAACCGGCCGTTGCCACCGCTGCGGATAACGACGTCGGTCCGGTCGCCCAGATGCTGTTTACGGCCGACGCCGACGCCGCGTCGAACCAGAATCCGGTTCAGCAGGTCCAGGCGATCACGCCGCTGCCTCCCACCGAAGCAAACTACGCCGACCGCATGTATCGCGAGGGACTTGAAGCCCTCGGCAATGGCGACCCGGCCATGGCCCGAGAGAAGTTCAAGGAGGCCTGGGCCAACCAAGAGGATCTCGATCCAGCGATTCGCAACCAGCTCAAAGACAAGTTGACTTTGTTGCAGCCGAAGCGTTTACCGGCCAGCCCGAGCCCGTCGGACAAGGAGTTGACGCCAATCGAAAAGGCGGAACTCGAAGCGCAGGAGAAGACGCGTCGTCTGTTCCGTGAGGTGACTGCTGAACTGGCCAAAGCCGAAGAATCCAAGACGGCCGCGCCGCTGGATGTGCTGGACGAGTTGGAGCGTTTGCGTCGACGCGTCGATTCCGCCGAGGTTGATGAACAGTCCAAACGATCAATCGCGATCATGGTCAACCGGACCATCACCGAACAGAAGAAGTACATCGAAGCAAACCGTGCCAAGATTGATCTCGATCTCCAGAACGAAGCGGTGCGAGCCGAGATGGCCACCGAACAGGCCCGCCAATCCCGGATCGATGAAGAAGTCTCAGCCCTGGTCAGTACTTTCAACAGCCTGATCGAGGAGCGTCGCTTCCAAGAAGCCGAGGTGATTGCCAAGCAGGTCCAGGAACTCAAGCCAGACGATCCGATTGCTGTGAGCATGTTCCACACCAGCCGGATGGGAACGCGATTGTTGATGGATGAAGAGGTTCGTGATGCGAAGGAACTCGGTTTCATCGATACGATGATCGATGTGGATCGTTCGGCGATCGCCATCAATCCTGATACGCCGATGACCCTGCCCGACGCGCAGGACTGGGAAGCTCTCTCGCGACGACGCTTGCGATCGCTGAACGAAGGCGATTCGAGGTTGAGCGCCGCGGAGCAGGTGATCCGCGAAAAACTGATGAGCGAAGTGAACGTCAAGTACGAGAATCGAGCGCTGAGCGAAGTGCTCAACGAACTCTCGGCCGTCACGGGCGTTCCGGTCGTCATCGACGAACGGGCACTCGAGGCCGTGCGGGTCACCCCCGAGCAACCGGTGTCACTCAATTTGCCCAACAGCATCAAGCTTAAGAGTGCATTGAACTTGATTCTGAACAAGATGGAATTGACTTACGTGATCGAGAACGACGTGCTCTCGATTACCAGCATGGAAGCGAAACGGAGCAAGGTCTATCCGCGAACCTATCGCGTGACCGACCTGGTTACTCCGATTCCGAACTTCACCAGCAGCTACGAAGATGGATTGGCAGGCGCCCTCCGCGCGGCGTACCAGATGTCCAATCCGCAGGCAGACGTTCAAGTCGTGCCCGTCTCGATGACCGACCTGGGTAACGGCATGGCGAAGAACTCGTTGCCACCCACGATGAATCCAAATGTGCTGGGACAGTATCATTCGATGGGTGCTCAAGGCGGGTTTGGTCTGAACAATCCTCCCATGGGCGGTAGCGGCGGCGGATCGTTCGCGGACTTCCAATCGCTAATCGACTTGATTCAAACCACCGTGGTTCCTGATACCTGGGAAGCACTCGGCGGGCCGAGCACGATGGCTCCTTACCCCCAGAACTTGAGTCTCGTGATCAGTACGACCAGTGATGTTCATGACCAGATCTCCGACCTGTTGGAATCGCTGCGTCGACTGCAGAACCTCCAAATTACGATTGAAGTCCGCTTCATTACGCTCGCCGACAACTTTGCCGAGCAGATCGGTGTCGACTTCCAGATGAAGTTTGATGACAACGTCTACGGCCTTCCCTACGACGATGAAGGCCCGAGTGTGGTCGTCGGTTGGGACGGGATCAACAGCTTACCAACGCCCGACTTGGACATCACGTTGAACAACGGCAGTTTCGGACTCGCACCGCCCTTTGGGTCGGCCGGTCTGGGTACGCCGTCGACGATCGGATTCGCGATCCTCAGTGATATCGAGGCGTTCTTCTTCCTGCAGGCGGCTCAGTCGGATAACCGCAGCAACGTCATGCAGGCTCCGAAGGTCACGCTCTTTGACGGGCAGTTCGCGACGATCAGCGACCAGACGCAGCGTCCCTTCGTGATCAGCATCACGCCTGTCGTCGGCGACTTCGCCGTCGCCCAGCAGCCCGTGATTGTTGTGCTCAACGAAGGTACGCAGTTGAACGTCCAGGGTATCGTCAGCGATGACAAACGCTTTGTCCGTTTGACGCTCGTGCCATTCTTCAGTCAGATCGGCCAGGTCGATACCTTCACCTATGAAGGCCGGCGTGCAACTCGCTCCAGTAGCCGCGATGAGGATGATACCAATGGAGATGGGGTCGTCGATGAAGACGACGCGGTCGATTCCGAAGAGACGGAGGAGTTCGTTGAAGGTACGACCGTGCAGTTGCCGACTTTCGCCTTTACCTCGGTCAGCACGACTGTGAGTGTCCCCGACGGCGGAACGATTCTGCTGGGCGGTATCAAGCGACTCGCCGAAGGACGCGTCGAACGCGGTATCCCGGTGCTCAGCAAGATCCCGTACGTCAGCCGCCTGTTCCGAAACGTCTCGGCCGGCCGTGACGCCAGTAGCCTGATGTTGATGGTGACGCCTCGCATCATCATTCAAGAAGAGGAAGAAGAAGCACAGACCGGGTTCAATCCGAACCGCAGCTGACCAACGCTTCACTCGCCAAATCCCCTCGACGCCGGTAAGGAAACTTGCCGGCGTTTTTTATGTTGAGGTTGGCGCCCGCACGTTGCAGAGTTGCCGGATGACCAGGGCCACCGCCGCGCTTGCCATTGGAGTGCTCATGCTCGGTGGCCTCGCCACATCTTTCGCTGCCTGTGCCGGGGCCAGCGGAAGGTGCACGAATACGCTCTGCGTATTGAGCCCAAGTGAGTGCGAATAGTGCTGACTCAGAAAGAGCGCGGCGTTGCAAAGGTACGTCCCCGCGTGGTGGGACACATCACTGGGGATCCCCGAGTCAAGCAGCAATTGGTTGCAGGCCGCAAGATCCAGTCGGCAACGGTAGGCTTCCGGTGCGCTTGGAACCAGCGGGGAGCCGTCACTGCGAACATTCAGGCCAACCGCCTCCAGTCGAATCGACGTGGATCCAGGCGACTGGCCAAGGTGCACCCCAAGATCGAAGTT
>JARFQX010000831.1 GCA_029287555.1 Rubripirellula sp.
GAGATGGTGATCTGACGTGCGTGCTGATCAATTCCCAAGTACAACATGAGTGGTTCTCCTTTTGAGAGGAAGGTTTTGCAGAACTCCCAATCGGAGGGAGAACCACCCTTTTCATCAAGACCACTCTTTCATCGATATCAAAGCAGGTTAAGCGACTGCAAAGCAAATTGGTTTAAGGCGGTCAACAGGCCATTCGAGTTTGCTGAAAGTGAAGCCGATGTTCGTCCATCCGTACCAGCGCGGCCCGTGTGTGAACCTGCTACAAGCTTCTCAATCAAACGCCACGAACATTTTGTTCGACCAACCGCAACTTGGCTCGGAGGACGGGATTAGATGCCCAGCTGGAGCGATTCTGTTGGAAGTAGAGCTCCCAGGTCGTCGCCCAGTCCTCGTAGGCGTTTGTACCGCCATAGCCTCGGGCAAACTCGTTGCAATCGTTCTATACCAACCTTTGTCCTTCGATTTGCCGCCGTCGAAGTTCTGACCTTTGTACATTCCGTGCTCAATGAATCGTGGTTGAGACCAACCGCTGAGTGCCTGGAACTTCTTCCAGATATCCTGTCGAATCGCACCTTCATAGTTGTGACCGATCTCGTGATTGACAGTCGTGACGATCCAGTCGTTGGCTGCCCCACTCCACTCATTCCACTCACGAATCACGATTTCACGGTAGTCGAATTATTTCACGGATTCGCAACCTCGCGTCTGTGTGCGAATCGGGAGATGCACAACAGCCCGAAGATGCAGCTCCACCGACACAGGAAGCGGCAACCTCGATGCAAAGCGCAACTTGTGTCATCAACTTGGAAACGCGTCGAAAGTCGTTCGATGAGAATTTGCCGACAGTTGGCGTCATCCTATTCAATGATGTTTTAGTGACTGAGGTCACTGCGCCGATTGACGTGTTCTCCAAGCCGCGCGAAAACGGCACCAAATTATTCAATGCCGTCACCGTTGCAGAAACGCTACAGCCGGTTGCCACTGAAAGCGGTCTGCGGATGCTTTCCGACTATACGTTACTGATTGCCCGCAACTTGCCATCTGGTTGTGCCGAGCGCCTATGATATGACCGAAACTGTGCGCGATGGCGAGATCGTCCGTTTTATTAAGAAGCAAAACGTCAATTCTCTAAACGTTGCCAGGCGGAAGTGACCGAGCAGATTCTCCGCCATTGCGGGCTGCGCGAAGGTCCACACCGCACCCACACCAGGCCGCGGGCGCTGCCGGACGCCGCGCAGCCAGTCTCGCCCGATCTGCAATTCGTTCCTGACGCCGAATTCCTGGAGTCTGAGTACCAGGAGTCCCAAGCGTGCGCGGCGAAGGGCCGCTTCAAGCCTTCAGGCAACCGTATTGTGCCCGACTCTTGTCCCATCGAGCCCAAATGGGCCGCGCAGCGTGGCGCTTGCTCAGCCAAAAACGCGTTTCGGGCGTGGCTCTCCTTCTTCACTGCGCAACGCCTGGCCGAGCGAGTGGAAAACGCTCGCCATCTCTAGTAAAACGAGGGACGGGCGGGTTCAAAATCGCTATTATTAGGGGCAAAGACCGAACGGCCGGAGGTGAGCTTGCTAGCCGCCATCCTTCCTTCGAAATTTGCACCATGCGATAAACCTTCGCGGCAGGAGGCCGCTACTCGTGGGCAAGACGCCCCCTTGAATCTTTACACAGCTGAAGCGGAATTCCGTTTCCCGCTGATCCAAGACATCCACACTGGTAATCGGTCAAGACGGAAAACCAAAGGAATCATCAACATGGCACGAAGTACAGCTTTGGTCATCTGCACGACTAGTTTGCTGCTCGTCGGATTGGCCCGCGTAAGTGAGGCAGGGGTATTGTTTGGGGTGAATAACATTTTTAATAGCGCAAGCCCCGATAGCGAAGGTTATCCTCCGCCGTTGAATGGTATGTCGAATATTGGTGCGGCAGATTCCCCAGAGGAGTTAATCGTAGGTGATTTGGTCAAAAGTGTGTTCGTCGACACACGCGACGAATTCGCCCTCGGAATTGCCGAAATTCTTCTACAAGGCCTGAGCTTGATGAAAACAACCTAAGCCCAGCCAATGTTCGCGCGCTTGCGGCTACTGTGTTTACAGTCGCCGGTGAATCGCCCGTTCCGATCCCGGCGTCCATCCAACTATCGGGCACCTTTCAAGGTGACATATCGCCAGAAAGTACAGCCCTCGCAGAGATTCAACTGCGTGTTTACGAGTTTGACCCCGATGAGGTGATACACTTCAACAGCAAGGATGCGGTCGTTATGAACGTATCTGTTCTACCTGTCGACGTCGGAGACGGCGGCTTACGGACGGAAGTTCGATTCGAGAAATATAGACGTTTTAGCGATGGCCGGTTCGACGAGTTGCTTGGCGACGGTCTGTGGACCGGTTCCGAAACGCTCGACTTTGACTTGCCCGCATCGGTCAACGGTATCTTTATAGAATTATGGGGCGCCTCGGAAATCGCCCCCTTCTTCCCCGGTGATTCGGAGGGGGCGGGTTTTAATTTTCTCAACACCGCAACGCTTGACATCAACCCGCCACCGGGTGTCACGGTGACTCTGGCCACAGGTCAAGTATTTGGTGAATCGAGTAACGTCGTCCCCGAACCCGCCACGATCGCCGTCTGGTCTATACTGGGCATGTGCGCCGTTAGTGCTCGTCCCTGGAGACAAAGACGGCACGTCTCTGCTGCGTAACAACCGATGCCAAATGCGAGATAAGCAAGGCCATCTTCGGGTGGCTTTTTTTGTGCGTGGTTAGCCGCAGATCGACGGTGGTAGAGATGTGCGGGAGGTTCTTGAGTTTCGGAATATGGTTAGGGTCGTCTTTGAAAGCGTATCTTCAAGTCGTGTGGGACATCCAAAAAGAAGAGAGTCCTCGGAAGTCCCATCGAGCAGTTTCGTCAGTCACTGATTTTCATGGTCGACACAATCTGTGGCGGGGCGACGGTTGACGCAGTGCGAGAACAGACTCTCGCCGAGCTTGAAGAAATATCAAAAGAGATCGAAAGCCACATCGCCCAACTCCAGCATGAGCCGTGATCGCCTCGCTCCCCAATGGAAAATACGACACCTTTAGCCGTTTCGACACGCCAACACTTTCGGCGCCTTGGGTGCATCGACCGAACGGAGTTCGCACAGTCGCCTCGACGCACGCTTCGCCAAATCCAAGACGTGATTGAGACGAAAATGCAGCTAAGCTGCTAACTCGCGGAAGTATCCGCACTGCAGCTTCGAAGTGGATTTCCTTCGCCCA
>JARFQX010001000.1 GCA_029287555.1 Rubripirellula sp.
TCGACCACCGCCGCCTCACTGGCATTCGCCCGCGGCACGACGAGTCCACAGAGGTTCGCATTCTTGGCTGCCTCGATCGCCATCGACAGCACCCCCTTGATCGGCCGGGCGATTCCCTCGAGCGCCAACTCGCCAACGACCCCATACTGTTCCAGACGCTCAACCGACAACTGCCCGCTGCCGGCCAGCACTCCGAGTGCGACGGGCAGATCAAACGAGGAAGCCTGTTTCGGTAGATCACCAGGGGCCAGATTGATCACGACCCGATCCTGCGGCCGGATGAACCCACTGTTGACGATCGCCCGCTCAACCCGATGCGTACTCTCTTTGACTGCCGTATCGGGCAGCCCCACCAGAATCGTCTTGGGCAACGCGGCCGGGGAGATATCGACCTCGACATCCACCGGCATCGCCTCGATGCCCAACAACGTAAACGTCTTCAACCGCGCCAGCATTGCCCCATGCCCCATGTGCGTCACCAGGAATCTGCCCCAAACCGTTCGGGTTCCGCAGCCAAGATGGTGACCAGTTCTGATCCCTGAATCAACCCAGCACCGTCCCCGAAATGCAAGCAAGCACTAGTAGCGTTGCTCCGGCGAACGCGGTGTGGTAGCCCCAATGGTGCTTACTTGACGTGATGTGATCATTCGTAGCCATTCTTGAGGCGTCGCTGTTGCAGCACGCGTGCAAGATCCGGTCCGGCGCTTTCGACTATGCCGGCGTTATCTGCCATCGCTGAAGGTGGATGCATTCGCGGAGCTTGCCGAGAAGCCGCATTGTCTGACGTGTCATTCCAGACTTTGACTCTCTAGATACGTGCGGGAGATTTTGCAACTCGTTTGTACCGATCGCCGTAACCTCCCGCTTATTAGGAGAACGCCCCTATGACCGAACCCGCCTCCGCGAGCAATTCCCATGCACGACAACAAGAACCGAACGCTTCGATTTGAAAACCTGCAAAAACGCGAACTGATGGCCGTCGATCTAGCGGGCGGCGAATTAAGGATCTCCGGCAGCGCCTCGGAAGACCAGATCGAGATTAGCCAGGAAGTGCGTCCGACTTACGTCTTTCAGTCCGGACGAATTCAACGCGTGACACGCGAGATGGTTCGCGTCGATATCAACGGTAACTCACCAAGGTTCTTTGACGCTTCGTTGGTCGATCGCGTCTTCGCGGAGGGGCTAGGAGGAGACGACACCATTCATAACAACACCGATCTTCCGTCCGTGATCTACGGAAATGATGGTGATGATATTCTTCGCGGCGGAACGTCTGAAGACACACTGGTTGGCGGGAATGATGACGACAGTCTATACGGTCCCGCCGGCAGAGACCTACTTTCCGCCGGCGCCGAAAACGACGGACTCTTCGGCGGAGAAGATTATGACATGGTGTTTGGAGGCAGCGGCACGAATCGGTACCTCAGCAATCGGGACGGGGACTACCTTTTTCGGCCCAACGGCGACGACGCAGTGATCGAGTTTCGCACAGGATCCTACACGATCAACAGGTTTGGCTTCTTCACAGGCGGATCAACGTTCATCTCGGAATGTTCGAACTGGCCGGCTCCGGCGACCCCAGAAACGAGCTGGCAGCCGCTCAGTCAGTCATTCATGAAGTGGGTCACTTCTGGGACGACCCATGGGAGAATGGTACGGTCGACGAGTTCCGGCGCATCAGTCGATGGTCCGCCGATGGAGAATCCCACCGTGGATTTCGCCCAGGGGCTGAAGTCGATGCGAACGAATAGAGTTGGAGCGGGAACCGCGAAAGGCACTTCTTTCGCGGTTCTACACATTCGCGCCGTAAGTTTAAGCAACAACCAGATCGCAGAGGAACTGGCTCCAGTGCTGCGCTCGCGACACCGATGGTAGTTACGCCGCTTCGCTGCAGTTTCCCCTCATTCCGATCCGTGATTTTGAGAAGGCTGCGCCAAAGCGTTTCGGCGAATTCCACGCGGGCGATGCACCCGCTGTACGCAGGGAACCGAGTCCCAAGCCAAGTCAAGGGTTGGAATCTCGCTTTAGTTGCCACGACGATTTCTGTGCCGTGCGTTCATTGGCGACGTGTCAGATGTCGTACGCAGCGTTAGACGGGGACGAAACGTGGTCCAATTTCCCGGTACCAAAGCATGAAGCCAAGCATTCCAAATCCAAATCCGACCAGCAGCGGAACCACGGTCCGATGACGGTAGTGTGCGTGCAGCGAATATGCGAATACGATTACAGTGGGTACGATCAAGAATGTGGGCACTATCCACCAAGTCATACCGACAATCGCGGAATCGCGTGCTTCGTTGGTGACGCCTTCTCCCTGGAAGGGTGATTTCAACCATCTCATTTGATGAAACGCCGCAGGGCGTGCAGGCCTTTAGGCAGCGGGAGCTTCAAAACCAGCTTTTGATTGGGCGAAAGAGTTTAGCGGAGACATGCCGCAACAGGGGCCATTCGTTGAATTTTTCCGCTGTCACGAGTTCATTGTCGGGATCCGAAGCAAGCCCCTGGAAGATAGCTCGTATCACCTCCAAAATTGCCGGGTCCTTCGTGACCAGCATCGCCTCTGCCCATCGACTGTCGGCTGCATCTTCAAAGTTGTAACTTCCAAACGCCGTCCATTCGTTGTCGATCAAGATGATTTTTGAGTGTTCGCCGTGTCGATTCTCATAGATGTTTGCACCCTGTCGCAACAGAGATGGATAGTCGGTCGCTGCAGCCAACCATGGCAGTCGCGTATTGAGAGACGAAGCATGTGAGTGAAAAATGTCTACCGTCACACCACGCAAGGTGGCCTCTTTGAGCGCTTCGGTGACCACGCGAGCCGGCTTGTAGTAGAAACTGGTAAGCTGAATCTTGTGGTGGGCGTGGCGGATCTTGTCGGCCAACATCGCGGTCAGTGGATTAGCCTGGCAGCGACGGAATGCACCCCAGCGGCCCGAGTCTTCAGTGGGATTATAGGACCAATAGTCCATCGGGATATTTTGCGAGGGCAAGGATTGTTTGCTTGGCGAAACAGAGTTCGCCGGAATCGATGATCCAAACAATTCATTGAAGTTTCGCGTCAACACGTCCACGATGGGGCCACGCAGCGCCACGGAGAATTCATTCCATGCTTTGAACGAGCTTCGCGTGAGATTGCTGCTTCCGAAGATCGCTTCACCTCCATCGGAAAGCTGAATCTTGATGTGATGTCCGCACCCGACAAACCGATCGATCACATTCTTGGGCGAATACATCACAACTTGACTGCCCGCTTTCCTCAGTTCGTTCAGCCTGTCGCGTAGCCGGGCTCGATCCGCCTTGGACATCAGCGTGCCACCAAGTCGCTGGCCGAAGCGATCGATCATTAGCTTGGTCGCGACACCGCGTTGTTGCGCATTCAGCAATTCGGACAAAATCTCACGCCCACATTCATCCCATTCGACGTAGAGCGTCGACAGGTGCAAGAAGGAACGGGACTTGGTGATCATCTCCATCCGCCGATCCCATTCTGCGCGACGATCCCATAGCGCTGTGAAATCCGTCGCCGAGGAAGCTTCAATAATTGTTCCCACGGACCGAGCAGGTCTGAGCAAAGATGGTCTCCGTTTGTGAGTTAGCTAGCGTTCTGGAATATGCGCGTTCGTAGCGGAACCAGGCGGGGCGGTGCCCAAGGGATAACAGTTTCTAACACTTTACTGGAAACACATCCGTGGATGTCACCGGCTTAGCTCCGTGTTTCCCTCATTGTGGTCCGGCAATTTCGCGAATACCGCAGCGAAGCAATCGAGCGAACTCCGCGAAGACGATGCATCCGCCAGCATGACGGTGCGATGGTGTGTGAGCTGACAACGGCGAACTACACACCCTTTCTGTCGACCTATGAGTGATCTCGCGTGAGCAGGTCGTCTGGCAGCCGTTTGACCTCCCGTTCGTTCGCGAGAAACTGTCTCGTTCGATAAGACCAGCCACCGAAGTATTGGGGTGTCGTTCGGCGGCTGGGAAAGTGAACCGCGTCAGGTACTTGGACCTAAAAAGCAGTGATTACTCTACAAGAGTCAGCACGAAGGTTTCGTAGAACGTGTCAGAGCCGGCTCCAAATACCGCCTGCCCGCACGGGTTCAGGTTGTCTTTCATGCCGTAGATTCGCAAGTTGGAAGCACTTTGGTACTCGCTCGTATCTCCCGTCATCAGAAGATCGACATCAATGAATACCCAACCAGGTAACTTCGTAATGGAATGGCACAGTTGTAAACGGCGGTCCCGCCAGGCAGCACGCGTTTCAGCGTCCAGAGCAACAAGATGGTGAAACAGTTCTTCTATTCGTGCGTGGCGATCCGGCGTCATGAACCTGTCCTCGCCAGCGGTCGGCGACTGGAGGTCGCGAAGTAGAAGCCGGTGACGGCGACAATCAACGCCAGACCGATGGCTGCCCAGCCTTCATCGGCGTACCACTTGCCTGTGTTCAGCGTCATTGGCACGACCGCCAGCATGATGCGAAATGTGTAGTACGTGAGCAGTGCGAGAATGCCGTACCTGACCACCAGGACCAGCAGCGTAGCGCTGATCAGCATCGCTGCAGCGCCCGTAATCATCCAGTTCCCACCAATCAGCAGAGTCGGCAGCACTGTGAACACGCCAAAAGCGGCGAAAATGCTGGCGCGCTCCGAACGAAACGCGATGCGAGCCATCAGCAGCACCATGACAACCAACACTGCCATGAAGAAGGCCAGACCGTGGGCTCCGGCCGCCGTACCGATAAATTCTCGCACACTCATGACCGGTACCGCACGAAAAAAAGACACCGTCCCGAGCGGTTCATCGCGCGCGGCATGAATCAACTGAAGGAGTTTGCTGACGCTCATGATGAACACACAACCCACCATGCCCGCAAGCACGTCGCGGCCAATCAATACATCGTGAAACCTGCCTTCCAACAGCCGCGTGGACGAAATCAGAATTTGCGGCCAGACTCGGCGAACGAATGGCTCCAACGCCATGTACCAGATCCATGT
>JARFQX010001072.1 GCA_029287555.1 Rubripirellula sp.
CAAGGCACATCACATCCGCAGTTCGGCGCATCCCGTTCCCGATCTCGCCGAAGATGGTGATTGGTTTGAAGCCCCGTTGTGGATCTACGGCAATGATTCACCGGCACGCAAAGCGGCCTGGGCTCGGATGTCGGACGATGAAATTGTGATCAGTGATCGAGGAACTCGCGAGCTTCGCATCGACGTTCGCTACCCAAAGCTCGCCGCGGAACATTTGGCCAGTCTACTTGGCCCCAACCTGAAGCTTCGCCCTCGCGCTTTGCTGACGACCATGTACTCAAGACTGGTTCTCAGTGATCTGTTCCTGCATGGGATCGGAGGTGGCAAGTACGATCAACTAGGCGACATGATCACCCGATCGTTCTTCATGATCGAACCGCCCCGGTTCATGGTCGTCTCAGCCACGGTCAAGTTGCCAGGACTGCCGGCCGACAACTCGGCCGAAGAACTGCGAGGTCTTCAGCGAGCGATCCGCGACACCGAGTATCAACCCGAGAGATTCGCCGATCGCTTCGAACTCGATTCGGGTGCGATGCGGAGAAAGCAGGAACTGCTGGCCGCCGTTCCTGAAAGGGGCAATCGTAGGCAGTGGCACCAGGAGCTGGAACGCGTCAATCAGGAATTGTCACGGCCACTACAACCTTTCCGGGATCAATTGCGGGATCAACTGACTGCGGCTCGACGAAGGGCTGCCTCGAATTCGCTGCTCTCGAGCCGCGAGCATCCGTTTTGCGTCTTCCCTTTGAATTATCTGGTTGAGACGTATGGTCCTCTGCTGAGATAACGAAGGGTGTCCGGAAACGCGAAGTAGGCCGAATCAAGCGAAATGCAGATCCGGCTCCGAACAATGATTCGACGTCGAGGAAGAACGATTGCCGGATCGGCGTCGCTATGCTCCTTGATTCGGCCTACACATGTGTGGGCCGTCATCAGAGTAGGAATCAACGGTCGCCAACGAGGATTTGTCCAACGAATAGCCATACGGCCGTGAAGACGACTCCGAGAGCCGCATGCATCGTGTCGACGTTCATTTTTTTGAGCCCGCAAGAAGGGGAACGGTGGATTTGGCCCGTTCCCTGGCCCAAAATCGCGGCGAAAGATGGCTCGCAGCGGTCGATAGGATGCGTCGATCCCGACGCACCTCTTGTCATCGACCAGCCAGGATCGAAATTCGCAACAATTTCTGCCTGAACGCACAACTTGCCCAATCGGAAAATTTTCACACCGCAACAGGATTCGCATGGCCGTTCACTATTGGCTCATGAAGACCGAGCCGACGACTTACTCGATCGATGACTTGGCGAAGGAGAAGAACCAGACGACCTGCTGGGAGGGCGTGCGAAACTACCAGGCCAGGAACATGCTGCGCGATGAGATCAAGAAAGGGGACCGAGTGCTGTTCTATCACTCAGCCTGCAAGGAACCGGCGGTCGTTGGCACCGCGATCGTCAGCAAGTCCGGCTATCCCGATCACTTCGCTTTTGATTCCAAGAGCAAGTACTACGACAAGAAAAGCGATCCGGACGATCCGACATGGTACATGGTCGATATCAAGCTCGAGAAACGCTTTGACAAACCGGTCACGCTGAAAGAACTGCGAGAACGTACCGGGTTGAAGGAGATGGTGTTATTGCAAAAAGGGAGCAGGCTAAGCGTGCAACCGGTGCGGAAGAACGAATTCGAGACGATTTTGAAGATGGCGAAGCGTTGAATCTCCGAGCCGCTTTGGGAACGCTTTCGGCGAGATTCGGCCAAGCTTGCTGGGCGGGCAAGAAGACTCACGGCCGACCATCGATCGATTAGAATACACAGGACAGGTTACATCGATTGGCGAACCGGGCTGTCCTCGCCCGATCGAACAAACATCCAAAGGTTTCACACCGACTGCTTGCGGGAAATCCATGGGGATTCGCTTCGCGTGTCACCAGTGTGGCAAGCGTTTGAACATCAAGAGTGAACTGGCGGGACGGCGAGGGGTCTGCCCAGCCTGCTCAGCGAGGTTTCGGATCCCGCTTAGCGATGCGGAGAAATCGCTGCCGGTCGAGCAGAAACCCGATTCGATTGCGGCCTCCTCCTCGACCGCCTCCACTCCCACTCCGCCGTCGAGTCGCCGCCTCTCGGCGAGAGAAACGGGCTCGCCCAAAACGAAGAGCCGGCCCGTCGGCGAGGGGCTTCCGCAGGGGGCCCCGTCGTCGGTCGCTTCGGCACCTGCAAACGACGCATTCTTTTCCAGCGAGGAAGATGTCGGCGAAGAAAGAGCAGGTGGGCAAGGGGCAGGCGAGCAAAGGGAGGGTGAAGTCCCAGCGAGCGAGGAAGGCTTTGAAGGGAAGCCGTTCAACGTGGATCCGGCAGTCGAGAGACCGCCATCGGCCGAGCTGTTGAGCGAACATGAGCCCGAGGCGATTTGGTACGTCCGTCCGCCGAGTGGCAATCAGTACGGACCAGCGTCAACTGAACTCCTGCGACAGTGGATTGGCGAAGGTCGAGTGGCGGCCACATCGCTGCTGTGGCGCGATGGCTGGCCGCAGTGGCGAACCGCCGTCGAAGTGCTGCCGGAATTGGCGGACCGTCTGCCCGGAGCCGGCAAGGCTGCCGATGCGTCGGGTGAGCCGTTTGCCGGTGCTTTCCCTGCGGAACCGACTCCGGGCCAAGGTGGGATCGGCCAAGGTGAGACGCGACCGGCCGGATCGGCCGTCGATTTGGCTGGTCAGGCGACCGTGGGAGCCGAGCGGCGGGTCCGTTCGTCGCGACGCGTGATGTGGATCGGCGTCCTCGCAGCCGTTGCCTTGATGCTCGTTGGCTTGTTGGTCGTCGTCGCCAATCGCGGATAGTGCGACGTCGGGCGGTGGGCTGGCGACCGATCCGCTTTGCCGTCCTTTCGGACCTCCGGGTCGATTCACTACAGTGTGGGCTCTGCAGATAACACGGTGTTCTCCGTCCTCTGCCGCCAGGGGTTGATTTCGCTCTCCAGGAGTTAGATGACATGAGTAAGCAAGTTCTATGGGTCGGTTGCGTGATTCTTTCGGCAATGGCCGTCTCCGTATCGGCTTCCGCGGAAGAGAAACCGACCGTTTCGGTCGATGTTTTCGGTGATGGGAATCTGACGGTCCCCGGCGACTTTAAACCCGTCGCTCCGAAGAGCGGGCTCATTGCACACGAATTTCAAGCTTCCACCGGCGACGGCAAGGAAGGTCAAACGGCTCGCGTCACGATGATGGCTGCGGGCGGTGACGTGAAGGCAAACATCGATCGCTGGAAGAACCAATTTGCCGGTGGCGATGAGAAGGACCAGAAGACGGAAGAAATGAAGATCGGTCAATGGCAAGTCTACCTGGTCGACGTTGCGGGTAATTACGCCGAGCGGATGGGGGGCGGTCCGTTTGCCGGAGGCAAGGTCGTCAATCGCGAAAACTATGCGATGACCGGCGCGATCCTGGTGCATCCCGATGGGAAGAAATATTTCGTCAAGATGATCGGACCTGCCGACGTGGTGAAGGCCAATCGAAAGACGTTCGAGACCATGATCAAGAGCATCGGCCA
>JARFQX010000014.1 GCA_029287555.1 Rubripirellula sp.
ATACCTGTGGCCGTGTACCAAGGCGTGTCAGACGAAAGTCGGAGACGAGGCTGCCCTGTTCGGGTCCGGATCACTTCGGTGCGGACCTTAGTCGTCGTCGCGTGTCCTTCGACACGCATCTCGCTCGCGAGGAGAGAGACATGAAGAATTTCGCTGATAGCATTCGTAACTTCCTGAAAGAAGAAGATGGGCCGACTGCGGTTGAGTACGCCGTGATGCTCGCTTTGATCGTTGTGGTCTGCTTGACCGCAATCGGCGCTCTCGGTACCAGCGCTAACGCGAAGTTTGAAGAAGTCGGCACTGCAATCGCCGGCAACTGATCCTTCGCCGTTGTTTCAACGGCGGTTTCAGAGTTCTCGACGTCTGTCGATGCGGACCTCGCTTGGCGGGTCCGCATCGGCGCGCCGGGACACTCTTTGCTCGGCTGATCCTGGCTGAGCTTGATGTTTCAATTCCAAAACTCTTGTGAACAAAGCAGATTTCGGGGGTAAACGCGATGAACTATCCACTCCTGCCCGCCGATGCAGCCGCCTACGCATGGCAACTCGCTTGTTGTCTTGTAACGCTGCTGTTTGCGATGTTCAGCTGGCTTGTCGGACCTCGCTAGCTCGTCAGGCTCAAGGACCTAACCTCCCGCGGCAACTTGTCTGCCACGCACGCACGCATCTCAATAGCATACGGGGAAAGAACGAATGGCCACGTTAATCAATGCAATCGCTGAAAACTGGACCGTCTGGTTCGTTACGATCGTCCTCATCGTGGCCGCGGTAATCGACGGCGCGATCTTGAAAGTGCCCAACTGGCTCACCTTCCCTTTCATCCTGTGCGGATGGTTGCATTGGACACTCCAAGATGGCCTGAGCGGCTTCGGATGGAGCCTGCTGGGGACTTTCGTTGGCATGATGCTACTGCTGGTCTTGCGAAACGTTGGGGGGATGGGTGCAGGTGACGTGAAACTCCTCGCGGGCGTCGGTGCCTGGCTTGGAGCGGTGGTCACGCTCTACGCCTTTGCGGCCACCGCGATCGTCGGTGGCGTGATGGCTGCGGTCATGATCCTCCGCAGCGGCCAGTGGGCGAAGCACGTGGCTCAGGCCCACCAAATCCTGCACGAATGGAAAACGATCCGGAATCCGCAGAAGCTCTCGGAAATTGCCCGAGAGCGGAAGCCGAACATGTACCTGCTGCCCTACGGAATCCCCATGGCAATCGGCTCGATCGCCTACTTTGCCTTCGCAGGGCTGCTGGTCTGATCAGGCCAGCAGCGGCCGGTCCATACGAAACAGAATCAACAGAAGTACGAACAGGTTAGGCAAACTTGAGCGATTGCTGCAGCTGTCTCGATTGCGGTGACCACACCCGGACGTCGATTCAGTGTTGCAGCATGACCGTCCCCGTCTCCGAAGAACCAAGTGAGTCGGGTCGGCGCGTTCGTCAATCGCACCCGTCCCTGCCCACACATCAATGGATGCCTTCTCAGGGCGAAGAACTGATATGCGCAATAAATCAATCTACTTGTTGTTAGCCTGCGTTTGCGGCAGCGTCGCGGCCATCCTCGCTAGCCAGTGGCTGAAGGCCCAGGCCAGCAACCAAGGCCCGGGAGAGACCCGAGAAATCTTCGTCGCCGGCATGGCCATTGATGTGGGTGAGAAGATCACTCCGGAAAAGATCCAGCTTGAACAGTGGCCGGCGGATAAGATCCCCCAAGGCTCCACCGGTGAGCTGGAAGTGCTCGAAGGCAAGTACGCCAAACAGCGTTTCTACGTGGGCGAGGCTATCATGCCGGTGAAGCTCATGGAAGAGAATTGGAGCACCGTCCCCAAGGGGTATCGCGTGGTTGCCATGAAGGCTTCCGATAGCAGCATAGCGAACCTGATCCAGCCCGGTGACCGAGTGGACGTGATGGCTTACTTCAACAAGAGTGAGCTGATTCCAAGAAGCATCACCAAGACCGTGCTGATGGGCGTGCGAGTTTACGCTTTGGATGGTGACACCCAGCGGAGGGTGGGAGAAGATCGGCCAAAAACTCTTCGTACCATTCAACTGCTGATCCACGAAAAAGATGCGGAAGCATGGACCTATGCCAACGAGCTGGGGAATATTCGACTCAGCCTTGGTAGCGATGCGGATTACAGCACTGAGGATGGATCCAACGAAGCCGGACAAAGGTTCCTGGAGTGGCTCGACGAATACCGCAAGATGCAGGAGGAAGCTCTGGCGGCACTCGAACAAGGCTCCACCAACGCTGCGGATTCTGCCGTGGAAGAAGAAGGCTTCCCGATGATTAAGATGGTCGAGGGTCGCTTGATGGAATATTGGATCGTTCCGGGAAAGATACCCGTGCTTCGCGGCGAAGTCGGCAAGACGTCAAATGTCTCGGCCGCTCCGTCAAATATCAAAATCAATTCGAACTCGAATTCGAAATCGTCGCCCGACCCAAGCGTCGAAGCCGAAGTCGAAGACGGGCTTGACTACCTTAATGGTGATGCGAGCCCATTTTTTCAGGACTCTGAGGAGCCGGGCCTGAATCCGGCGACTAACTAACCGTGCACCGACGCCCGGAACTTCCGGGCGGCTCGTTTTCTTTTTCACTTAACCCGCAAAGACCGTTTGCAGTCGAATCCCGAATCGGGGTTGGGCCGCAGGATTTGGAAGGATCCGGATCAGGTCACGCAAGGATGCATTCGCGATGGAAACGACCCGACTGACGGCAAAGATCTCTGCCGCCCTGCTACTCGTCGCCACCTTGAGTGGAGCGTGCCTAAATCATGCCGAGGCACAGACGGCACCAGTCCGGCTCATCTCAAACGAAACCCCGGTTTCTCACAACATCTCACAATCTGTTGAACGATTGGAGATGCTTGTTAAGAGCAGCCGCATCCTGACCTTAGAGGCTCGGATTCCTAAGTTCCAAGTCCACAACGAAGAGGTCTTGGGCGCGACTCCGGTTTCTCAGAACCAGATTCAGATTTTCGCGAAGACTCCGGGATCGACGCAGCTCAATCTCTGGGACACCGAGGACAAGCTCTACACGGTCGACGTGACCGTGCTGGCCGACGCGCGAGAGGTGGAAGGGATTCTTAGCTCTCAATTGCCATTCGCCTCGCTCAAGGTGCTGCCGGTCAACAACAGCGCGATCATCTCGGGGACGGTCACGAGCGTTGATGATGTCGACCGAGCCGTGGCGATCGTCGAGCAGTTTTACCCGTCGGTTGTCAACAACATCAAAGTCGTCGGCGTCCAACAAGTGCTGCTCCACACGCGGATCATGGAGGTCTCGAGAACCAAGCTGCGAGATCTCGGAATCGATTGGGGAACCTCATCGAGCGACTCGTTCTTTTACTCGTCGCCAGGTGGTCTGATCGATATCGCCGGCAGCACGATTGGAGGAGCGTTGCCGTCACCGGAAGCGGCGTTGAGCGCCACCAATCGCGTGTTCATCAACGGCGGCGACTTCGAGGCGTTGATCACGGCCCTTCGCAAGCAGGACCTCGTCAAGTTCCTTGCCGAACCAACCGTGGTGGCAACGCACGGTCGTCCCGCTCGATTCAATGTCGGTGGCCGTGTTCCCTACATTGTTCCCACCGGCAACAACGCGGTGACGATTAACTACGAAGAGTATGGAACCGCCGTCGACTTCCTTCCTTTTGTGGTCGGTCCCGGCCGCATCCGCCTGGAAGTCCGACCTGAAGTTACCGAGCCCGATGATTCTCGTGCGATCAGCGCGGCGGGCATTCAGGTTCCAGCCTTCAGTTCGCGTTACGTGGAAACCGCCGTTGAACTGCAAGCGGGCCAGACGTTTGCCATCGCCGGCTTGCTGCAAAGCCGAACCGAGGCCGTTACGCGAGCAACGCCATGGCTCGGCGAACTGCCCTTGGTAGGCATGATGTTCCGTCGTGTACGCGACGAGCGCAACGACATTGAGTTGCTGATCACGGTGACTCCTGAGCTGGTCGACGCCATGGATCCTCACGAGGTCCCCTGCGGTGGCCCCGGTCTGAATTCCATGCAGCCCTGCGACACCGAGCTTTATTGCCACGGTCACATCGAGGTGCCGAACATGCTTGGAAACGACACGAACTGCGCCACCGACGGCTACAGCATCGACGGCTTTGGGACCATGCAAGGATCGCCCGTGGAAGCTGGCACAACCTACGGTCCAGCCGGCATTCCGCCGGGGGCAATCGTCCCCTCGGACAAACCGATTGTCGTAGGAGAGGGAGTGACGGTCACGGCACCGCAGGAGTGATGTGTGGTTGAGCGGCACCCCTGCCGCCAACGGCCTAACAGATCTCATATCGACCGGACAATCTTTCATGAGCAACGTACTACGAATCGCACTGGTTGATCCTCACGACGGGACTCGAGAATCCCTGAAAGCCATGCTTTTGGGAATGGATACCGTCTGGCTGGAAGCCGACTGCTCCCGCTACGAGTTCTTCCCCGATGTAATCGGACAGACTGGTCCGGACGTGGGAGTTGTGACACTGGACAGCGATCCGGACAAGGCGATCACACTGATTCAAAGCCTCTGCCGTGACGCCCCAGACACGGCAATTCTGGCTGCAAGCGAGAATACCGACGGTCAGTTGATCCTCCGCACCATCCGCGCCGGAGCGCGCGAGTTCCTCACGTTGCCGGTCTCGGACGAGGATCTTGCCAGCGCTTTGCAACGCGTCAGCCACCAAAAGTTTGGCACAGGTGAAGGAGGTGGCCGCAGTTGCCAAGTGATTGCAATCGCTGGTGCAACCGGTGGCGTTGGTACGACCAGTACCGCGGTGAATCTTGGCTGCGTGCTGGCCGAGGATGCCCGCAACAGTGTCGCCCTGCTAGACCTGGACCTGGCTCTCGGTGACGCCGATGTCTTTCTCGATTCGATTCCGGATTACACGCTCGCCGACGTCGTTCAGAATGTGTCGAGACTGGACATCCAATTGTTAAAGCGCTCGTTGACCAAGCACAGCAGTGGGCTCTACCTGCTGCCGAGGCCGGTAGAGCTTCACGATACGGTCGCGATTACGGAAGACAGCATTCGTAAAGTCATCGGACTATTGAAAGCTTCCTTCACGCACCTGGTCATTGATCTCTCCAAGACCTACAGCGCGATCGACATGGCGGCGATCGAAAACGCCTCCCAGGTCGTCCTGGTGACGCAGTTGGATCTGCCGTGCCTGAGAAATGTCGTCCGCCTGATGATGAGCTTCGAAGAGATCGATGGCTTGCACAACAAGGTTGAGATTGTGGTCAACCGGGCCGGATTGGACGCTGGTCAGATCAGTCTAAAGAAGGCAAAAGAGACGATTGGTCGCGAGGTCTTCGCGTTGATTCCCAACGACTATCGCACGATGGTTGAGGTCCGCAACAATGGAGTCCCGTTGATCGACCAAGCTCCCAAAGCAGCCGTCACCCAAGCCTTTCGCGAGTTGTGCATCAAACTTCTCGGTGAGACCGAAGTTGATGGCGATCAGGCCGCCAACAGGAACAGTGCGAGCAAGTGGAAGAAGTTCTGGCC
>JARFQX010000835.1 GCA_029287555.1 Rubripirellula sp.
TGCCCAGCACGCGGTCACGATCGCTATCGGAGGCGGTTTTGATCCGGATGATCTGCTCGAGGAAGTCCGAACGGCGGCTGCGTACCAGACTCTGACCGATACGGAATGGCTCTGCGTGCTCGACGTTGTCGTCCGCGGTGGAAGCAGCTTGAAGGCATATCCCGAGTTTCGCCGACTGGAGGTGACCGACTGACGCTACGTCGTTACGCAGCGCCGGGTCGCCACGATGCATCGCATGAACATCGGCACGATCGTTTCCGACGCCGCAATGACGATCAAGTATCTGAAAGGCCCCACCCTTGGAACCGCCGAGGAGCATTTTCTTTCCAAGCTCAAGCCGGGCGACCGATTCTTGTTCGCCGGACGACTCGTTTCTCTGTCACGCGTCAAAGACAACGTCGCCTATGTGCGGCGGGCAAAAGGCGAGCCCGACACGGTGCCTCGGTGGATGGGCGGACGGATGCCTCTGTCGAGCGAATTGAGCAGCGAGCTGAGGCGAAAGCTGGAAGAGGCTTCTCGCGGCAAGTGGGTGGGTCGAGAGATGAGATCGCTTCGGCCGCTCTTCGAGATCCAGTCGCGATGGAGCGTGCTGCCGAAGTCGGACGAATTGCTGATCGAACGAATCAAGACGCGTGGCGGACACCAAGTATTCATCTTTCCCTTCGAAGGCCGGCTCGTTCACGAGGGGCTTGCTGCACTGTTGGCCTATCGAATCTCACGCTCGTGCAAGACAACGTTTACGATGGCCTGCAATGACTATGGAGTCGTATTGCAGTCGTCCGTGAAGGTGGACGTACCGCAAATGGTGGACGGAGGTGTCTTCAGCCCGGACGAGCTCATTGGCGACATTCTTGACAGCATGAACTCAACGGAGATGGCCAAACGTCAATTCCGACAAATCGCCCGGGTCGCGGGATTGGTCCAGCCGGGGTTTCCCGGACGTCGCAAGAGTGCCAGCCATCTGCAAGCCAGCAGCAACCTGTTCTTCGACGTCTTCTCCGAATACGATCCGGACAATTTGTTGCTCGAACAAAGTCGTCGCGAGGTGTTGGAGCAGCAACTTGAGGCATCTCGCATGTTTAACGCATTAGAGCGGATCCAATCGAGTCGAGTTGTGATCACGGATCCACCGAAAGTGACTCCGCTTGCGTTTCCTCTCTTGGTCGATAAGTTGCGAGAGCGGGTCAGCAGCGAGACGCTGGCTCAACGGATTGCCCGACTTCAGCGGCAACTCGAGAAAGCGGCAGACGAGACGGAGTAACGATGTCTGGGATGGTTGACGTCGATTTCGAGGGGATCATGCTGCGGTTGCTGCACGAGCGCGGCGTCTACTGGCCGGATCAAGGCATTCTCTTTGTCGCCGATCCTCACTTTGGCAAGGAAGCGACGTTCCGCCGTCATGCGATCCCCGTGCCGCGAGGTGGGACCGCTGGCACATTGAGACGAATCGCATCGATGCTTGACGCAACCGGGGCCAGGCGGCTTGTCATCCTGGGTGACATGTTTCATGCCCGATCCTCGCTGTCGCCGGACGTGCTTGATTCGATGGATGGTTTTTTTGAAAAGCATGATCGATTGGAATGCACGCTGGTGCGCGGCAATCACGACGCGTGGATTGGTTCCCTGCCGAGTGGTTGGCCCATCGCGATCGTTGATCCGGGTGAGCGAATCGAAAGACTGGCCATGGGGCATTCACCAAGCGACTACGAAGCGGGGATGGAGCTAATGCTCTGCGGCCATGTCCATCCGGCCGTTTGGTTTGGGGCCGGAGATGATCGTCTGCGACTTGCCTGTTATTGGCAGCGTCAGAGAGTACTGCATTTACCGGCGATCGGGTGTTTTACGGGGACCCATACAATTCGACCTTGCCGCGGCGATCGTGTTTGGATGGTCACGGATCAACAAGTCATTGAGAAACGAAGCAAGGTTGGACGTGGCACGGTCCGATCGCCAATCGATCACACGTGAACACGCGACCAGGAATGCGAATTCTTGAATCGATCCTTGAACACGAATGGAAAACGAGCGGATGCCCAAGATCTGTTTTCACGGCCGGGAAATCGAATGCGAGTTGGGCGCGAACCTAAGGCAAGTCTTGATGGCCCGCGGTTTGCCGCTTTACCACCCAGCGGCGCGGGTGATCCATTGCCGGGGCCTGGGGACGTGTGGCACGTGCGCTGTCAAGATTGAGGGGAACGTCTCGGAGATGACGGCCGTCGAACGATGGCGATTAAATTTTCCACCCCACCAATCGCAGTCGGGGCTGAGGCTGGCGTGTCAGTGCAAGGTGTTGGGGGATCTTCGCATTGAGAAGTGGGAGGGGCTTTGGGGACACCGCAGGTAACCGAGCTTACGCAATGATGAATTGCAAGTCGTTCTCGTGCTCAGTCGCTTGCGACGGTGCTCGTGCTAAATAAGCGTGCGCGATTGTGGAACAGTCCGGAACTCTTCGTGCTCGTGCTCGTGCTCAGCGAAGCGGTGCTCGCAATTGAAAAGGATGGTAAGAGCCGCGCCTATTGATTCGAGCACGAGCACCGTCGCGAGCGACTGAGCACGAGCACGAGCACGACTAGCAATTCACAATCGCGCACACTTATTTGGAAGTCGCGTAGCTACCAATCGCCTCGCCCCATCCCTGCTGCGGAGCGCCAATCAGGACCTGGCTGCGTTTGCGATGCCTCGCAACATTCCTCGAAAGACGAGCGCATGGAGCGGATAGATGCCATACCAATAAGCGAGGCCCAAAACGCCAGCAGGATCAAAGATCGCGGTTTGGCGGATCACCGACCCTTCCTCGTCAGGCTCCACCGTGAAAACGAGCCAGGCTCTTCCGGGCACCTTCATTTCGGCAGACAGTCTCAGTCGTCGATTGGGCTCGTATCCTTCCACACGCCACCAATCCACCACATCGCCCACCCGCAATTGATTTGGGTCTCGTCGACCTCGTCGCTTTCCGATCCCGCCGCAGACCAGATCGATCCAGGCTCGAATCGTCCAGAGGAAATTGGCGTAGTACCAACCTTGGTCGCCACCGATGCGGCGGATCGGACGAAACGCCTGTTCCGGACCAACGGGCACCTTTTCCGTGCGTGAATCGACGATCCGGCTTCCCAAGCGAACGCCGGCCCAAGTGATCACCCCGCGCGACGAGGATAAAGCATCGGACCACCGCGTCTCCGCGAAATCCTGGTCTTCGTTCTCCAGTGCACGTTCGATTGCTTCGGCAAGTCCACGCGGCCTGACGCTGAATTCCTGCAAGGCGTCCTCGCTCTTCACGACCGTTGGGTTGCGGAGGCTATCGACCAGCTTACGGCCGATCCTTGCATAAACGGGTGTGACGAGCCCCAGCCAAAGACTCGAGAGTCGCGGTGTAAGCACGGGGACGGAAATGAACCAGCGGAGAAGTCGGCGCTGCTTTGCGTACTCACGCATGATGTCGCCGTAACTGACACGACTGGGGCCGCCGATTTCAAAGATGCGACTCTCCGTGCCGCTCCAAGCGAGTCCTTCGAGCAAGTAGTCGAGCAAGTCCTCGATGGCAATTGGCTGAGCTTCAACGCTGACCCACTTTGGGCAGATCATCACGGGAAGACGTTGCACCAGTGCGCGAACCAATTCGAACGACAGACTACCCGAACCGATGACGATCGATGCTCGGAACTCGATCACCTGGCATCCCGAGCCGCGGAGGATCTCACCTACTTCGTGCCGACTTCGCAGATGAGCTGAAAGCCGCTCGTTGTCGTCCCCGAGCCCACCCAGGTAAATGATTCGGCGAACGCCCGCTTGGCTGCATGCCGCGGCGAAATTTTGCGCTGCTTTGCGGTCCTGTTCTTCGAATGAGCCCTCCGTACCCATGGAGTGGACGAGATAGTAGGCCGTGTCCACGTCCTGCAAGGGCGCGTTAAGGGTTTCGGGGTCCAGGAGATCAGCCTGGACGACCTCCGTCGACTCCGCCGCGCGAGATTCGAGGTGCTCAGGCCGTCGAGCCAGGCATCGAATCTGCTTTTCCTGTTGTTCCAGCAGCGGAAGCAATCGACCGCCGACGTAACCAGTCGCCCCGGTCAGCAACACGATCTGTTGAGAGGCTGTCATGTTGTACTCAAATCGTGGAACTATTGAGGAGTGGGGCTTTTCAGGAAACGGGTGGAACGGACCGCACACGAACGCGGATAAACCGAACAAGGGATCGCCACACGGTTACAATCTTGCATTAATCGTGCACGTGGTGAACCGTCAGGCTC
>JARFQX010000174.1 GCA_029287555.1 Rubripirellula sp.
GCCGCGCAGCAGCGTTTCATTAAACGGGTCGAGGCCAATAACGAATATGTTCTTGCTTTCCATGCAACGTTCATAGCCTTGAAGTCCGGGCGTGTCATTTTTGAGGGGCTAATCAGCTGGACAAGTTTACACTTAAGGTGAGCCATAGCTACTGGAATCTCACAAGGCGCGTGGAACCGAAGGTGTCATCAGTGGGCACGACCAAAGTGGGCTTCGTTAGCTTGATTTGACCTTGGCTTTGGGTCAGCCTAACTAGTCGCATATGACTCCCAAGCCCACATCCGAAACGCCTTATTGGTTTCGAACTATTCAAAGATGGGAGACCGTTAATGCTGCATGACGACACGGTACCTGCTGGGCTACTCGATCAACTAAAACGCGTCAAGATTTTAGAAACCGTCTGGATCAGGATGTCGGACGGTTGCGAGCTTGCGGCAAAGGTTTGGCTTCCCGGCGGGAGACTCGCAGTTCCAGCTGTTCTCGAATACATCCCATACCGCCGTCGAGATAACAAGGCTGCCAGAGACCATCAGATTCACGCATATTTCGCTGCTAATGGATATGCCAGTATTCGTGTTGATATGCGCGGGTCGGGGGACTCCGGAGGAGCCTTGCGCGATGAGTATCTGCCTCAAGAAATGGAAGACGGGCTCACCATACTCAAGTGGATCGCGGCTCAGCCTTGGTGCAATGGACGGATCGGTCTCTTTGGACTGTCTTGGGGTGGGTTCAATGCACTTCAATTGGCGTCGTTTGCCCCGCCAGAAGTCCGCGCCGTCATCACGGTGTGTTCCTCAGACGACCGTTATGCTGACGACGTACACTACATGGGCGGTTGCCTTTTGACCGATAATCTGTCGTGGGCCGCAAACATGTTTGCGTTCAACTCATGCCCGCCGGATCCAGAAGTGGTTGGAGACCAGTGGCGCGACATGTGGTTAGACCGCCTGGCCAATACCGGACTGTGGCTGGACACTTGGCTTCGCCACCCACATCGAGACGACTACTGGAAGCAGGGCTCTGTCTGCGAGAACTATCAAGCGATTCAGGTCCCTGTGATGGCCGTGAGTGGCTGGCGTGATGGGTATACGAACCCAGTTTTTCGCCTCATGGAGCACCTGAGTGTGCCTCGTCGCGCAATCGTCGGTGCATGGGGACACAAATATCCGCACCAGGGCGGACCTGGACCAGCAATCGACTTTCTTGGGGAATGCTTGAGGTGGTTGGATAGGTGGCTCAAGGACGTTCCGAATCGCATTGAATACGAACCACGCCTGAGGGCTTGGATGCTGGAGCCTTCTTCTCCGCTCAATGCACAAAGCCCTGGTCGTTGGGTCGCAGAGACAGAGTGGCCGTCACGCCGTATCCGCGAACGTTCCTGGTCGCTCGGGCAGGGGTCTTTAATCGATGATCCTGAGTTGCAATCGGATGTGGCGCTCACCATTCAGAGCCCGCTCAGCGTCGGCTTGTTTGCCGGGAAGTGGTGCTCTTACGCCGAAGAAACGGATCTCCCTTGGGACCAAAGGCAAGAGGATGGCGGCGCACTCCTGTTCGACACAGAACCTCTCAGTGAGGACATCGAGATACTAGGCGCTCCTGTTGTCGAGCTCGAAATAAGTGCCGATCAACCCGTCGCGCAGGCCGCCGTCAGGCTGTGTGATGTTGCTCCGAACGATCGCTCGGCACGCGTCAGTTTCGGCATACTCAACCTGTGTCATCGTGATAGTCACGAGCAGCCGCAACCCCTGGTACCTGGTGAGAAGTACTTAGTCGTAATAACCCTCAATCATATCGCACAGCGCTTCCCGAAAGGGCACCGGATACGCCTCGCTATTTCAAGTTCCTATTGGCCGCTCGCTTGGCCATCGCCACGGCCTGCGCGACTCACGATACATTCCAAGCGATCGCGCCTGACACTGCCTGCGCGAGAATTATGTACCGAAGACAGCGATCTTCGAGATTTGGGCTCACCTCAAATGGCACCGGCTCCATCCGCAAGCCTTTTGGCGCCAGCGCACCGCGAATGGACTGTTCATCAGAATCTTGGTTCCAACAAAGTAGAGCTGAGGGTGATCAACAATGAGCCCCGCATAAAGCTACATGATCAAGAATTGGAAGTCGGGCGCGAGGTCCAAGAAATCTACTCGTATCAAAACAACGACTACGCAACGGTTCGTGGCTTTGTCGAGCAAGTTCGACACTTCAAGCGCTCTGACTGGGACGTTCAAACGATCACAAGGACATCGATGGCTTCAACGGAGCAGTTCTTCCAAATCCGTGCAACTCTCGACGCCTACGATGGCGATGCTCGCGTTTTCGCTCGGAGCTGGGATGAAAGTATCCCGCGAAAATTAGCCTAATGAGAGTCTAGCTTACCTTTAGCCCAACTCACGTGAACCTTCGGTCACCGGTTGCGGCCCGTATTTTGATCTCATCTTCGCTCCATAATGGCTACGATGATCTCAAAACCCTCTCTTCCCGATTCGCCTCAAGATGTCTCGTGAATGATGACGGGGAACAGGATCCCTAACGATTTACTCAGACTCGAATATGCTCTAGTTTGGCGTGGACTGAACGCGCCACTCTCTCCGTGAGAGAATTCTTCTCCCCAAGTAGCGCTGCAGCAGGGCTTCGGAAAGGAAGGCGATGACGAGAAACGACAGGAAGGTCAGCAATGATCCAGGCGACGTTCTAAGGGTGTAGAGAACCCAAATCAGAATTGCGGCCGAACAGGCGGCGACGCTCAGAACAATCAGTTGCACGCTCCAGCCTTTTTTCCCGAAAAGCTGGCCTGCCCACAATCACGGTGCCAGTGTTTAAGTTAGAACCCGGCCGCCATTGGCCAGCATCTGGGCTGGCCGGAGCGTAGCGTAGGTCAGTTCAGATGCTGGTGGCAAGATCTCTTCCGGTGCTGGGGGCTGGTAGCCGAGTGAAGAGTGGGGCCGG
>JARFQX010000181.1 GCA_029287555.1 Rubripirellula sp.
TCGCCTCGTTGCCGTTGCCCGAGTTGCCGCCGCACATCCCGCACGGCGCAATCGATGTCGACGAGTAGGCGATCGAAGGAACGGGCGCTGCCGCGGCGGCCCGGTGAAGCGCCATGCCCGGGCAGGTCGAATGCAAACACCGCCCACTGCTCAGAATTCAACTGGCGCGCCAGCGCCTCGAAACGAGCGGAGTGATCACCCAGGCCGTGGATCACCACAACCATGCCGACGGGGTCACGTGGTCCCAGCCAAAGCCGTCCCGGCAACTTGCCGCTACGTCCGGTCAGCAGCTTCAATTCCTGCACCAATCGTATCTATCCGAGTTCTTACCTGATCCGTCATTCACTGACGACGACGCCTGGCAACGCCTGCGTGTCGAGATCAAGGCTTTTCCATCGACCACTTCCAACCGGCGGCCACGATGTTCTGCCAGGTATCTGTTTCAATCGTCTCGTTGTGGTGCCCGAGCGAAATTCCAAAGACGCGAACTCCCCGGTGCTGATTGGTCCAGATCACCGGCTCGTCTTTGCCCGTCTCTTCACTGCGAACCTTGGCCAATACTTGGGTCTTGGGCCAGACCTTTTCAATGATATAGAGCTCGCCATTGGGTGTCTGCCAAGTATCACCCATCGCTGAGAGAATAGGGTGTTGCTTGCCGTGATCGGTTGCCATCACGCGCAGGCTGTGCTTGCTCTTTTCGTGTCTTTGGCTGGTGACACCAAGGAAGGCTCGCCACGAATCGGCCGCCGGCGAGTTGCGATACGAGTGCATCGAGCAGTGGATCACGATGGCTGGTACGGCATGCTCGACATGCGCGTTGACAATTCCCTGAACAAACTCGGAATCCTCGACACCTCCGAAGCACTCGTTGTGGACGACCATATCGAAGCCTTCGATCCAGTCGCTCTGCGTGTAGATGTCCGCTTTGACATCCCGGCCGCTGCCGTACTCGAGAATCGTCCACTCGATGTTCCCAACGCGTTGACTCAAACCCTGGCTGATCAGCTTCTTCTGGTTTTGGTAATCATGGCAGCACCCGCCGGTAATCATCAGGGCACGGACCGTACTTGCGGCCGGCTGCCCGGCCACCGGCTCAAGTCCCTGGGCCACACCGGTGGCGGCAACCAGGACAGCGAGTGAGAGCAGGGATCGGATGGCCTTCGGGAATCGCAGCAGCATGGACAAACGCTCCAGCAGGTGGGAAGGAGGGGAGGGGGAGGAAGGAGGGGTGTGTGCCAACGATTGTAAACCGGTTCCACCCGTTTCTGTGCACCCGCGGGGTTCGGCCAATCACCGCCAAAATAGAATGCCGGCGCCGGGATGAGAATCCTCGAGAGCCCGTTTTCTCGATAGCTTCCTAGTTCGGCATGGAAGCTGCACTAAGATCCCAGCACTCCGTGGCTTGGCTGCCAAGGTGTCGCGGCAGCGGGACTCGCATGCCGCGGGTCAGGCAGCGTAGCTGCCGGATGTCAGCCTGGGGACAGGCTGACCTACAGTTGCGTTCGACGTCAACTGTAGGCGTGTCTGTCCCAGACTCGCATGCCGCGGGTCAGGTAGCGGAGCTGCCGGATGTCAGCCTGGGGACAGGCTGACCTACAGTTGAGTTCGACGTCAACTGTAGGCGTGTCTGTCTCAGACTCGCAGAAAGAAACCCCACATCCAAAACGCCAATGTTCCTAAAGCTCCTCGCCGCATTCATCCTGATCCCGTTAATCGAGCTCTACCTGCTTCTTCAGGTGGCTCAAGTCACCAGCGTTGGGATGACAATCTTGCTCGTAATTCTGACCGGAGTCATCGGGTCCTACTTGGCCCGGCGGGAAGGGGCGATGGCTTGGTTCCGCTTTCATTCCGCCGTCGCCGATGGCCGGATGCCCAGTCGCGAGATTCAGGACGGCTTGATGATCGTGTTTGCCGGCGCGTTGCTTTTGACGCCGGGACTGTTGACCGACGTGCTTGGCTTCGCCCTGTTGACGCCGGTTGGTCGGGAGTGGATTCGCAAGGTCGTTGTCAATCGCTACCTGCGACGTTTTGACATTCGGGTCACGACCAGCGAGCTGCACCCCGATCCTCTTCACCGGGTGAATCGGGGGGCTGCCAACACGATCGATGCTGAAGCCGTCCGGCGACGGCCCTCGTCGAGTCCGTAGACTTCGGGAAATGGTAGCCGCATGAATGGCCCTTGCTTCGATGGGCCTTTACCTGTTTGGCCAACTCCCAGCCTTGGAGAGTTGACGCAGAGACGCGAGAGTCGCTGAGAAAGGCACTCGTAAGAGCTTCTTACTGTGCGCCCCGGCGACTCTCGCGTCTCTGAGTGTTGTTTCTTCCCTCTTCCACTGTCGACTTCGAGATGACATCCCGATCATCGAATCGCTTTCTTGGATGCGTTCTCAGCTCAGGGAATCGTCCCTACGTACTGAGATGAGGTTGGATCGTTCGGGCTTCCGGGTAACACGATCGTTTGCCCCGTCATCGACAGGTAGGTGACCACCAAGACTAAGGCGCTAAAACCACCCACGCCGATCATGGCAGGTATGATTCCAACGCAGAGCATCAGCAAACCGACGATGGCGGCGATGAAGGCAATCACCGAGAGAACAATACCGATCAGGAAGAGCGTGAACTTGTTGCCTTGAGTGATCTCGTACGACACGCGAAGCGAGTCGATTCCGCCTAGCTTTCGATCAACGATCAAGGCTTGATACTGGGACATCGCCAGCGAGGCGACGATCAGGGGGACCGCGGCAAGAATCACACCGCCTACCACCCCGAAAATGGCTCCCTCAGGTTTCTGGTTCACGGCGAAACCGATGCCCGCGGGAATGCCGATCAGGACAGCGGCGATGGCAGCAAGGATCAAACTGAAGATGACCGTGGCGACGATCCCATTGAGCAAGTAAGGACCGGCGGCGAACAATTTGCTGAGGTTGACCGGTCGACCACGAGCGATATCGAGCATCACCATCGTCTGACCAAGGGTCAGCCAAATCTGCAGCACGTAAAAGACAATCGTCATCAGCGCCTGCGCACCGAAGGTGACGGCCGGTTCCTGGACGAAGGTAGCCAGTCCGTTGACGACCAGATTCTGAACCATGTTGCAGGCAAAATTGATCGCGCCAACGATCAGAACCGCGACGCAAGCCATCACCCAATGCTTCTTGAAGATCAACCAAGACTTGGAGAGCACTTCGTCGAGGGTAATTCTCCGGGGCCTGAATTCGCCCTGCTCGATCTGCTGGTCGGGTTCCGAATAGGTCGGGGCATAGGGGTTGGTGGTCGCGTCGCCAGTCGCACCCGCCGATTGCGGCGTGGACTCGTCAAGCGGCGTGACGAAGGGCGAGTCCACCGGTTGTGATTCGGTTGGCTCGGACGACGAAGCAGTAAAGACGTGGGAGCAATTCGGACAGCGCGACTTTCGCCCCGCGTTCTCATCCGCGATCCTCAACAACGCCTGACATTCCGGGCATCGGACCTCAATCGGCATCAAGCAGTCTCCTGTTCGAGAAGAGAAACCGCCAGCGTCTCTTCGGGCACTCGGCGCCGTTGGTCGCTGAGATGCTCTCCAACGCGCGTTGAACCTGATTTCCTAAATCAGAGAAAGGCTCAGAGCCGATCTTCCAGCTCGACCGGCTCCATCACCTTGGTATTCCGCTCCACGGCGACCACGGTGGTGCGCTGTCGAAGACCGTCGCGGCTCTCGGCCGTGACCGGAAGGACTTGCCGCTTGTCGGGCAACTCCATGC
>JARFQX010000190.1 GCA_029287555.1 Rubripirellula sp.
AACGGAGGTAGTTGACCCAGGCCGTGCAGGTGGGCAGCCGATGGCGATGGCTCAAGGAACGCACCAGCAAGTCAACTTTTCGCGTGGCCAGCGACTCCCACAGCAAGGCCATCAACGTCGGGTTGTACGATATCTGGCACTCGTTGGGACTGATGTACTTGACGACTTCGTCCGGGTGCACGATCGCTTCCGATTTGAACACCAGCCCGGGCGTCGCAATGCGGGCGAGGCGATTGAACGCTTGGATCAACTTATGAGCTTCGGAAAGATTCTCGCAGCTCGTTCCCATCCTCTTCCAAATGAATGCCACCGCATCAAGCCGAAGAATATCGACGCCGGTATCAGCAATGAAGAACATCTCTTCGAGCATGGCCCGAAAGACCGACGGATTGTGGTAGTTCAGATCCCACTGAAAACTATTGAAGGTCGTCCAAACCCACTGCTGCATGGCATCGTGCCAGGTAAAGTTCCCGCGCCGCACCGTAGGAAAGATCTCACGAAGCGTTCGCTCGTATTGATCGGGCAAATCACGATTCGGAAAAATGTAGTAGTACTGCTGGTACTCCCACTCGCCGGCCTGGGCCCGCTGCGCCCACTCGTGGTCATCGGACGTGTGATTGAAGACAAAATCGAGAACCAGAGAGATACCCGATTCACGCAGCTTGCTGGCTAGGTTTCTGAGGTCATCGATCGTCCCCAGTCGCGGATCGACGCTGCGATAATTACTGATCGCGTAGCCGCCATCGTTGTCGCCTGGCCGCACGGCAAACAGCGGCATCAAGTGAACGTAAGTGAGCCCAAGTTCTTTGAAGTAATCGATCGATTCGGTGAGGCGGCCCAGGTTTTCGCTGAACAAATCAACGTAGAGCGCCCCCCCAATCACTCGTTCCGAGCTGAACCACTCCGGTTCGTTAATCCGATGACGATCGATCTCCCGCAGAGACTCCGGTCGATTCGCCCAGGCCCGCGCCGCGGTCAACAGGATTTGCTCGAGGTGGTAAAAGAAGTCGTATCGCGAACCGTACAGATCGTAGAGAAGAACGAACAGTTCCCCCCAATAAGTATCGAGCCGAGTTTGAAACTCATGGCGCAACGGTTCGTCGACGCCGCACTCGTCCCAGCATTCGGTGAGGCGCGGCATCAAACGACGGAGGGATAACTCCGCTTCCATCCGCAGCTGGCTTGGCACGTGGAACGATCCGTTACGCTCGGCCGCAGAGGGACCAACTCCCGACGCGGGCATGCGAGCATGCGTCGTCCCCTCACCGCTCCTTGGATGTGGATTCGATTCGATCATTGGGAATCACGATGTTGTTCAAAAACTGGTAGTACTCAATCCCTTCCAAGATTCCCCGAGCATGCGGTGCTTTGGCAAAGTAGACACGGGGGCGACGACGCAAACGCTCCAATTCCGGCGAATAATTTCCCACGACCACTCCGAGAGTTCTGCCCAGCAGCATTCCAGCATCGTTCCCCGAGTCGCCAGCCACCAACACATTCTCTGGCGAGAAGCCCCACTTCCAGAGCACGTGGCGGAGGGACAAATCGCTTCCGCCTCGCACCGGGATGATGTCGAGGTACATTCCCAGCGACAGGACGACCTTGGCGCGCACACCCGCTTCGCGGAGTAGCTTCTTGATCTTCGCCGTCGAAGGGGCTAGCTGCTGGTCAATCTCGTAGCTGATCTTGAACTCGGATTGGTGAATATTCTTTTGCAGAAACAGCCCTGGGATCTCATCGAGTGTTCGATGAATAATCTGGGGATTCCAGGCGTAACCGATTTGCTTTCGCCAACTCAAATCGGGTGCCAACGATTCGCCGTAGTGAAGTTGCGTCCCCGCGTCGGTATCGATCAAATCAGGAGTGGGAAGCCCCAGCTCTTCGATCAATTCCATCGCACTGTCGAGCCGTCGCCCGGTGGCAATTCCAAACCCCACGTGCTCGTGTTCTCGAATCATCTCGTTGAAGTCAGCGAGCGCTTCGGGATCCCCAGTCAGGGTGTTGTCCAAGTCCGTGATGATCAGCCGGTCAAATTCCGGGAGTCGGCGTTCACGAGGCCGTTCCACCAGGGTCGGAGTCGTCGCGTGTGTGAGAATGTCGTCGAGGTCGCGCAGGTAGCGATCGGCGTGGTGCTTCCAGGAATAGTGCTCGCGTGTTCCTTCGATTCCCGCACGTGACCACTGATCCCACTGTTCGGGTTCGGTCAAGACGCGAAGCAGCGCCTTCTCAATGGCCTCGCCATCAAGCGGATCGATCAGCAGTCCGTTGTTGCAGTTCGCGATGATGTCCCGGGGGCCACCATCATTCGTGGCCACGATTGGTAAACCGGTCGCGCCAGCCTCCAGCAGCGTGAGTCCGAAAGGTTCCGTCAGAGCCGGGTTGATGAAAACACCCCGACCGTGCGTGGCAACCCGATAGAGATCGGCGATGTCCCGGGGTACATGACTCTTCGGATAGGCGACCTTTCCGTACAGGTCGTACTTGTCAATCAAATAGATGACGTTTTGAATAACCTGTCGCTGCGATTTGGGCAGTTCACGGAGATCGTCGCGCGTTCCCATGACCATCACCAAGTTGGCCAACTCTTGCAATTGCTCGCTCTGGCCGTACACCTCCGCGAGTTTTTCCAGGTTCTTTCGCTCGTCCGGCCTCGCCATCGTGAGGATCATCGGCTTCGAAGAATCATTCAAGAATCGTTCAATCTCGCCAGCAATCGGTGGCGTCGACCATTCCGGTCCCGGCGGCGAGAACGACGTGAGATCGACACCAGGCGGGATCACCTCCATGCGGCCGGGAACGTAATGGTCGTACAACTCGTACTGATCATGAACCTCCTGGCTCGTGCTGGTCACCACCATCGCGGCAGTTTCCAAAGCGATCTCTTCGGCTTCGGTGCGCAGCCTGAACCGGTACTTTCGCTCCAGCGACTCGGGGTCCGACTTACCCAGCAACAGGCGTTGCTTTTTCACTCGGCCGAGAGAATGCCCCGTGAAAATAAAGGGGATATGAAGGAGTCGCGCCAACTGCGCTCCGGCCAATCCAGCGTCTGCATAGTGCCCGTGAATGATGCTGGGCAAGCCGCTGCGGCGGAAGTGCACCAGCGTCTGGTCAATGAACATTTCGATGTAGGGCCACAGCGCTTCCTTGCGGAGGTAGCGTTTGGGACCGAAAGGAATTCGCACGATCTTGGCATTTTCCGAGATGGGCTCCTCCAAACGCGCATAATCCTCGCTGACCCGCGAATCAATGATCTGGCGAGTCAGAACCTCTACATCGCTCACGTTGGGATGCTTCGCAAGTTCCCGCGCCAACTCGAGTACGTACTTGACCTGACCACCGGTATCCGCATCGCGTCCCAGTTCGCAGTCTTGCGCGCGGATCAGCCCATGCAGACTGATCAAGGAAATCTTTAGTGGTGAGTCACTGTCTAGCAGTCTCATGTCTTGTTGCTTCTGAGTCGAATCGTGAACCTTTGATGAACCCGCGTCTAATTCTTCAGTCGTTTCTACAGACATCCAAACCTCCTGCCAGTCTTCCGTAGGACGAACGGGGCACACGAGGAAGCTTCCGCCTCACTCGACGATCCGATCCGGAAATAGCCCCCGTTCTTGGGCACTTCAAATCGGTCCCTGTCGGAACAAGATTCCAAAGAAAACACCTTGGTGACGCCGAGTGCATGGTGGCCGCCAGACCTCGGAACTGCAAAAGTGACTTTGCAGATTAGTGCCAATCCGTTTTGACAATATCGCGAGGTATCCACGCTGTGCGATTTATCAATAGCATAGCTGATCCTGCGAAAATTGGACCCGGGGCAACACGCCACGAAGCCGCGCCGGCGACGGATCGGGCGGGAACGCCCGCAAATCACGTGGCCAAGTGGCCCAGAAGTTTCATCCGAAAGACGTTCCGCGAATGCAAATCGGCACGCGCTGACGTGACGACTTCACGATCCACCGGCGCAAGCCACAGCGTTTCGCATCGAGGATCGACAGCCGAATCGCTCGGCAAGCCGCTCGTCGAATCGCTCGGCAAGCCGCTCGTCGGGGCCGTCAAGCGATGTGGGCGCCAGTCGTTTCCACGTAGACGGCGTACAGCGACGTGCTGCCTGTCATGAACAGTCGATTGCGTTTCGTTCCGCCGAAACAGACGTTGCTGCAGATCTCCGGAAGCAGAATCTGGCCGATCCGGGTTCCATCCGGCGCGAAAACGTGCACCCCGTCATAGCCATCACCTACCCAGCCGGCGCTGGCCCAAATGTTCCCATCGACGTCCGCTCGGATGCCATCAGCTAAGCCAGCTGCAACTTCGCCGGAAATCGTCATTTCCATCGATGCGAAGTCGCGACCGTTCGCCAGACTCTTGCCTTCAACGACATCCCAAACTTTGATGACTTTGGGCGCTTCGGGGTAATGCGAGGATCCCGTATCAGCGACGTACAACTTGGTGTAATCGGGTGAGAAGCAAAGTCCATTCGGCTTGTAAATCTCGTCGGTGACCTTCGTGAGTTTGCCGCTCGACGCATCGATGCGGTACACGGCCTCTTTCTGGTAAGGCTGGACCGATCCGGTATCCGCACGTTTCCCCTCGTAGTTCATCAGACCACCGTAGCCGGGATCAGTGAACCAGATATCGCCGTTGGGGTGCACCACCGCATCGTTGGGTGCATTGAGCGACTTGCCTCCGTACTTTTCCGCAAGCACGGAGACCTCGCCGTTGTACTCGTAGCGGACGACTCGACGCGTCCCATGTTGGCACGAGATCTGACGGCCCTGGTAGTCGAAGGTGTTGCCGTTGCTGTTGCCCGAAGGATTTCGAAACACGCTGACGTGACCGTCGTCTTCAATCCATCGGTATTGAAGATTGTTGGGAATGTCGCTCCACACCAAGTAGCGTCCAACACCGTTCCATGCCGGTCCCTCAGCCCACAGCATCTGCTTGCTATGGTACAGCCGTTGGATCGGACTGTTCCCCAGCTTGTACTTGGCAAAACGATCATCGAGCACCAACACATCGGGCTCAGGATATCGGACCGGCGGAGCGTCGGGACCGTACTCACGCCCGAGAACCGTCGAGGCGGTCGCCGCCATCGTCGCCGCCAGGAAAGCGCGACGCCCATTCGGTGACGGCAAACTGGCCGAAAAAACCTGCCGTTGGTTGGTCAATCGATGAGTCATCATGAAAGTGAGTGAGTGAGTGAGTAACAAACTGCCTAACTGCCTTACTGCCCCACTGCCTTACTGCCCCACTGCCTTACTGCCCCACTGCCTTACCCGCCCTACCACCTACTCCGCGGAAAACTTAAAGACGGTCGTTGATTGATACACGTCACCCGGCTTGAGAATCGTTGAGGGGAAGTTGGGTTGATTGGGGCTATCGGGGTAGTGCTGCGTCTCCAAGCAGAACCCGCCGCGGTGAACATAGGGTTTGCCGGACTTTCCTTTCAATCGGCCGTCCAGGAAGTTTCCGCAGTAGAACTGAATCCCCGGCTCCGTCGTGCGAATCTCCAGAATCCGCCCAGTGGTCGGTTCATGAACCCTCGCCGCCAAAGACATCTCGCCTTCCGACTTGTCGAGCACGAAGTTGTGATCGTAACCGAGACCGTATTCTAGCTGCTGATCTTCCTGGCCGATATCGCGACCGATTGGTTTGGGACTGGTAAAGTCGAAGGGTGTGCCGGCCACGTCGGGCAGCTCGCCGGTGGGGATCAACCCCTCGTCAACCGGCGTGTACTGCTTGGCGCTAATCATCAACTCGTGATCGAGAATGGTGCCCTCGCCTTCGCCCTTGAGATTGAAGTAAGAGTGTTGGGTCAAATTGACCGGAGTGGCCTTATCGGTGGTCGCCTGATATTCAACGCGAAGCTCGTTTTTATCCGTCAACTTGTACGTCACCGTCACGTCAAGATTGCCGGGGTAGCCTTCCTCTTTGTCTTTGGCCCGATACTTCAACTCGACGCCTTGCCATCCGCTGCCGCGAGTTAGCCTTGCTCCCCAAACGACCTTGTCAAATCCAATCACACCGCCGTGCAGGTGATTCGGCGGATTATTGATCGCCAGCGTGTAAGTTTCGCCATCGAGAGTGAACGCACCTTCGGCGATTCGATTCCCATACCGACCGACGATCGCACCGAAGTAAGGTTTGTCGACGGCATTGATGTAATCTTCGACCCGATCGTAGCCGAGAGCGACGTCGGCCATCTTTCCGTCGCGGTCCGGCACCATGATCGACGTAATGATCGCACCGTAATTCGTAATCTTTACCTTCATCCCCTGACGATTGGTCAGGGTGTAGAGTTGAATGCTGTCGAAGTCTTCAACCTGCTGAGCCAAAGCCGACGAGGCGAGCAAAAAAAAACCAAACAGCGTGACAATCAAATTCTTCATCGCAAGCCAAACAAGACAGGGGCAGTGAGCAGTCAATAGACAGGGCCGTAGATTAACAGGTTCCGCATGGACGGGAAAGAAAACACCCACCACCCACCACTCACCACTCACCACTCACCACTCGCCTCTCGCCTCTCGCCACTCGCCTCTCGCCTCTCGCCACTCGCCACTCGCTTCTCGCCTCTAGCGTCTCGCCTCACACATTCGGCCTTGCCGCGATTCGAGGTTGGTCATCCATTCCTGCGAGCCACGACTGCAGCCGGGATTGAAATGGTTCAACCGGTTCGCCTTCGACCCGCCAGCGGCCGGTTTGAGCGGCGGAGCGGACGCGATCGAGCCAGAACCGCAGCGATTCGATCAATTCCGAGGCCAGGTCATCATCGATGGGTGCGGTTTCAAACTCGACTTTTCCTCCCCGGCGATCGCGAGTCAATTCAATCAGGCGACCATTTTCGGCACGATAGCGACGTGACCGAAAATAGACCCGCCGAAGTTCTTGGTGGGAGTTGAATTGAAACACCGGATCGACGCCACAGAAGAGTGATGCTTGGCCTTGAGCGCGAAAGCCAACCACAACCGTGACGCCGTCGATCACGCACTGGCCGCGCCGGGGCATGTTGCGACCTTCGCCCAGCAAGTCCTCACGGTCATGTTCATGAATCGCCATAAGAAAGAAGGGAGAGGCGAGTAGCGAGTGGCGAGT
>JARFQX010000839.1 GCA_029287555.1 Rubripirellula sp.
CCGGTCACACCGTTCGGTTCGAAGATCGCGTCGGTCGAATCGTTCAACCGGCGCGTGCTGCGAACCCAGGGCGGTTCAGCACCAGCGGGCGCCGGTTTGGTCACACCCGCCACCGAAGAAGCAATCGAACGGGGCCTCGCCTACCTGGAAAATGTCCAAAACGAAGATGGAAGTTGGTCGCTGCAGGGCCATGGTAGCGAGGTGGTCTTGCACAGCGACACCGCCGCAACCGGGCTGTGCCTGCTGGCTTACCAGGGCGCCGGCTACACGCACAAGCAACACCGCTACGCCGACACCGTCGCTCGCGGCCTGAGGTTTTTGTTGGAGAATCAACAAAGCAACGGCAACCTGTATCGGATAGAAAACGCGATCAGCAATCGCAATGTTGCCCTGTACAGTCACGGAATCGCGGCCCTCGCGTTGTGCGAGGCTTACGGGATGACGCAGGATGCCGAATTGAAGCAAGCCGCCCAGGATTCACTCAACTACATTGTTGACACGCAACATCAACGGCGCGGTGGATGGCGATACTCGCCGCAGATCAGTTCCGACACGAGCGTCACCGGCTGGATGATGATGGCTCTCAAGAGCGGTCAGCTCTCGGGTTTGCAGGTTCCGGAAAGGACTTACCGGGGAATCGAACGCTGGCTCGAGTTGGCGGCAAGCCCCGATCGTCCCGACCGCTATCGGTACAATCCCTTCGCGCCTGACACACCGAGCCAACGTCACGGCCGCAACCCAACACCCACGATGACCGCCGTGGGCATGTTGATGCGGATGTATTCCGGATGGCGACGCGATACCGAGGAGATGCAATCCGCAGCCGACTATCTGCTTGAGTATCCACCGCAAATGGGATCGGAGCGTTTGCCACAGCGAGACGCCTACTATTGGTACTACGCCACTCAGGTCATGTTTCACATGGGCGGTGAATACTGGGACCGCTGGAATCAATACCTAAATCCCATCTTGCTTGAGAGCCAGATCAATCACGGCCCGAATTCAGGCAGTTGGGATCCGAAGTCTCCCGTGGCCGACCGCTGGAGCGCGCACGCGGGCAGGATTTACGTGACGACCATGAATCTTTTGAACCTGGAAGTGTTTTACCGTCACCTGCCCATCTATGAGGACACGGCACAATAAGGACACGGCACAGTAAGGACACGGCACAATCAGGACACCGCGCTATAGGAACATAGCGCAATAAGGGCATGCGGCCTCGTCGATGCACGGTCAGTTCGACGACTCGCCGGACGCTTGATCAGGTGCTCCGGACACCGACGTTGAATCGGCTGGTTGGCGTTGAAGCGACAGCCCCATCTTTCGCGCACGCTTTTCCCATTCCGATCGCGCGAAATCCTGCATGTCCGTTTTCGTGTCGGCCTCATCGACAATCTCCAGACCGAGCAGAGTCTCGACGACGTCCTCCAGCGTCACGAGGCCCGCAAGACCGCCATACTCGTCGACCACCACGGCGATGTGATGTCGACCGGCAACCAGTTGCTCGAACGCCGCCGAGAGCGGAAGGGTCGACGGCACCGAATGAAGCCGACGAGAGAACTCCGATAGCTCTGCATCCGAGCGGTCTTTGCTGGCGGCAAGCAGCACATCGTCTCGAAGCACGAACCCGGTGACATGATCCGGTTTGTCCCGAAACAGTGGAATGCGGGAGAAGGGCGACTTCTCATGCTCACTGACGAATTGACCAACCGTCGTCTGCTCGGGCAACGCAAAAACAACCACTCGCGGCGTCATCACGTCGGCAACCGTGTTGTCTCGCATGTGTAGCAGATTCGTCAAGATCCGTGATTCGCCCTCGTGCAGTTTGCCCGCTTCACGCCCCATATCGGCCATCACCTTCAATTCCTCGCGACTGAATTCGACCTCGCCGTGTCCCGATCCACCGAAGAGGCGGATCAACCAAACGAAGGGAGTCATCAACCAAGTCAGTTTCTCGAGCAGGAAGCCAACCGAAGGCGCCAGTCGACGCCAATACTTCGCCCCCATCGTCTTGGGAATGATCTCCGATAGTACCAGCACCGCCAGGGTCATCAGCGCTGCGGTCAATCCCTCGATCCAGCCCGAATAGCCCGAACCTCTCGCCAAGCCGGCGACCTCCTTGCCAACCCCGATTGATCCGACGGTGTGGGCGACTGTGTTGAGCGTCAGAATGGAGGTCAGCGGCCCGTCGACATGCGTCTTCAACTGCTCCCACCGATGCCCCGTCACCGGATGCGTCTTCTTCATGGTCGCCACGAAAGGCTGACTCACACTTAGCAACACGGCCTCAAAGATGGAACAGGCGAAAGAGACCAGGATGGCGAGGCAGAAAAAGACCGCCAACATCGTCCAACTACCATCGGTCGCCGCTCCCGAGGAAGTAGCGCCAACAGCCAAAACCGTTGCGGTGTCCAGGTAACTCACGAGTTGACTGCCCATGAAGTGGATACTCGATTCAGTACCGTTGCTTCCTGCGAATCCGGCACGTCGATACGGGACGATGACCTACCCATTGCGAATTCATTCCTATTCAACACGCCACCCTCTGCGTTCCCCGTCTTTCGCGGCTTGAGAAATCGGAGTCGATCCGTCGCTCTCATCGGGTGAAGCAGAACCGCAGCACGCAAAGCAGCACGGCACAGCTAGACGCGATCGAGGTATCGGTTGATCAGGTTTTCGAGAAGTTCTTGCCGGCCGCTGACGTTGGGCGTCACTTCGCCCTTTTCCAGCATGTAGGCTTCCAGCTCAGCGAATCCGACCTGTCCCGATTCGATCTTGGCCCCGATGCCTTCGTCCCAAGTGCTATATCGCTGGGCGATGAAGTCATCCAAGCCACGATCGGCCCGGATTGCCGCGGCAACCTTCAAACCTTTGGCAAAGGCATCCATGCTGCCGATGTGAGCGTAGAACAGGTCGATCGGCTCGAACGACTCGCGGCGCACCTTGGCATCAAAATTCACGCCGCCGCTGCCAAGACCACCGTACTTCAAGATGTAGTACATCGTCTGCGTGGTCAGGTAATAGTCGGTGGCAAACTGGTCCGTGTCCCAGCCAAGCAACATGTCACCGGTATTAGCATCGATGCTGCCGAGTGCTCCCTGGCTTCCGGTGTAATCGATCTCATGCATCATCTCGTGGCCGGCCAACGTCGCGTGGTTGGTTTCCAGATTGAGCTTGAAATGATCGAGCAGATCGTAAGCACGAAGGAAATTGAGACAAGCCGCCGCGTCACTGTCGTATTGATGCTTAGTCGGTTCCTTCGGCTTGGGTTCGATCAGGAACTGGCCCGTGAACCCAATCTGTTTGGCGTAATCGACTGCCATGTGGAAGAAAGCGCCCAAGTGATCGAGCTCTCGCTTCATGTCGGTGTTGTACAGATTCTGGTAACCTTCGCGTCCGCCCCAAAAGACATAGTTCTCACCGCCTAACCGATGGGTTACTTCCATCGCCTTTTTGACCTGGGCCGCGGCGTAAGCAAACACGTCGGCATTGCTGCTGGTCGCCGCACCATGCATGAACCGCGGGTTGCTGAACATGTTCGCGGTCCCCCACAGCAGCTTGACGCCGCTGCGCTTCTGTTCTTCCTCA
>JARFQX010000291.1 GCA_029287555.1 Rubripirellula sp.
GTGTAACATTGCATGAGGGTGCGGATTCGGCCGCTAACGGTGCTGGACCTTTGCTATGTTCGCCGCGTCGGGTGCATCGACTTCCGCGCCGAAGCGAATTCTGTTGGGCGCGGAGGTGAAATGACCGATGCGAGAACGAAGCTGCCAGAAAGGGATTTTCTACGAGCGCGAACGCTCGCCGCCCCCGGGGCCGAAATTCTGCAGATGCTCCGCTCGGGAACGCTAACTCCTGTTGCGAGCATACCGCCCCAGCTTGAAATCTGCTCTCATATCGCGACCGACAGGAGGATTTATCGTGAGCGAGTATCAGTACCTCGCGTTTCGGGCGGTTGATCGACGTCTGACGGAACGCGAACTTGCGTTTGCCAGGAAACAGTCAACCAGGGCGGAGATCACGCCTTGGTCGTTTGAGAACGAATATCACTTCGGTGACTTTCACGGAGACGCGGAGGGATTGCTGCGTCGCGGCTTCGACGCACACCTGCATTACGCGAACTTCGGAGTTCGGAGGATCGCGTTCAGGCTGCCTGGCGGTTTTCCTTGTCCCAAGCGAGTTTGGACCCAGTACATCGGCGTTGGCGAGTTGAAATGGATCAAGGACCCAAAAGGCAAAGGCGGGATCGTTTCGCTCGATCCCTTTCACGAGGCTGGCGAATTGGACGAGATTTGGGAGCCAAGTGCTTACATGGAGGACGTGATCCAGATCCGTGAACAATTGGCCGCTGGTGACATGCGCGTTCTGTATTTGCTCTGGCTTTGTGGTGCCTTCGATGACCAATCCGTGTCGCCCGATATTGTGGAGCCTCCCGTACCGGCTGGTCTTGCCGAGGGCGGTCGATCTTTCGAGGCATTGCTGGAATTCTTTGGACTCGATCCCTTGCTACTGGTTGCTGCCTCCGAGGGCGCACCAGGCCCACCGGATCTTGACCAAAGAAAGCGAATTGGAGCTTGGGTCGATGCACTCAGCGACAATGAGGCGAAGCAGCATTTGCGAAGGTTCCTTGTCGAAGATGCCAAGAGCGTGAAACCGGAACTGATCGCCGCGATCCGGGATTCAGTGGATCGAATTGACTGGCCAACTGTTCGCTTGGGTCGCTCCTTCACTGAGCTACTTGAACGGACGGAGATCATTCGCGCCGAACGGGAAACGAAAGAGCGAAAGAAACAGGAAGCGGCAGCGAAGCGGGAAGCGGCCAAACGGGAACAAGAACGAAAGACACGAATGAAGGATATGGTCAAGGCTCCGAAGAAATGGCTCGGCGAGGCCGAGAAGCTCGTTGAGGCGAGGGGCACCCAAAACTACAAAGCGGCTGCCGAGATCCTCGCTGATCTTCGCCAAGCTGTCGGTGGCGACGAGGGCGAGCAAATGACTCGCACGCATGCTGCTCACCTTGCCAGGAGACACCCAACTCTTACGCACCTCAAGTCGTCGCTTCGGAAACGGGGACTCTTGGAATAGTCATCATGGCGCACAAACGCAACAAAGGTCCTGGCGTACCTCGGGCAAAGCGTATGAACCGTGCTGCCCGACTCCAATCCGCCGTAGCCTGGTTGAAGGCATTTGACGGCAGGCACGTTCTTCGTAGTTACTGCAAGCGTTTTGGCGTCGACTGGCGCTGCGCCGCCGTAGAACTTCAGCAGTTGGGTGTCATACTTGATCCAGAATACTTGGAAGCCCGCGAACGGTCCGAGCGACAGCGAATCATCGCTCATAAGCAACTTCGCGACGAGCGCGATGATCAGCTTCATTGTCGAGACTCGATCGAATACGAGACACTGCTGGACGCGTATCTCGCCGGGGACTTTCCTTCCTTGCACCAGATGGAATGCCAGCGGGATGGAATTGATCCGGAAACTCGCTAACGCTTGTTCCGCCCCAGCATCGGGGCTGCGCAACACCGGCCGCTCATCAAACGCTGCAGCTGACCGTCCGGCGAAACAGGGACTGTAGCTTTGCTTCGTAGTATTCCGACCCATGTCCATTTGGTTTCGGTTTTTGATGTTCGCGCCATGATTCTTCCAGCCAATGGAGGATCAGTAGCAATTCGTGTACCCGGACATCCGCCAATGAAATCTTCCGGCCGCTGAGCTCTGCATATTTATCGAGAAGCATTTGCAAACCATCTTTTTCTCCGAGGATCTTTTGATTCCCACGACTGACGATGGCAAGGTCGTATGCAGGATCACCGATTTGCGCCATTTCCCAGTCAACAACCGCGACGACTCCCTCGGAATCGCTGGTGCTCTGCCAATCATGAAGCAGGTTTTGAGGCAGCAAATCGCCGTGCAAGACACACGTTTGATCATCCGAGGGAAGGTAGTTTGCGATCCAGTCGCGTACCTGGTCCGCCAGAGGAAACTCAGCGAACAAGTCCCCGTCGATCGCATCAAGTCGCGATTGGATGTGCTGAGTCCGTGTGTTGTGGTTTGGAAGATGCTCGAAAAGCCCACTGTCCATACCATGAACATTCGCAGCCACTTGGCTGATGCGTTTCAGTGTTGGCCGGTCCTTGAAGCGGTCGAGCGGCACGCCCGCTAGGGCGGTCTCGATCATGCCGATGGGTTCGGAGTTATCGCCCTTTACGAAGCAAACGAATTCTGGAGTCGGATGAGCGAAGTCGCAAGACATCAATGCCCGCAGCGTTTCGGCTTCACGAACCAGGCGATCGTGTGATTCAGGGCCCCGCTGCCAATCGTGTTGCTGCTGAAGAAGTCGCAAAACGTACGCTTGCTCGGTTCGCACCGATGGCAAATCACGGCCCCGCATGAAGAACCAGTAGTTGTCATGCCAGATACCTTCGGCAATGCGGTGGATTTTGCCGTCAACCTCGACCCGATCACCGAAACCGGTAATGCCCTCGAAGGATCGTTGAATCAGGAATCGCAGATCACGATAACTGTGCCGGGGCGAATGATGAACCATCGCAGTGACGCGACCTCCGTAAGACCACTAGTCAAGTCGTCGCGACGACGCACCCAGGTGATCGCGACAGCATGGCGTATTCTCAAATGATCTCCACAGACTCACAAGGCAAAATCAGTAATTGGTAGACTGGGGCTGGCATCGACATGAGTCGATCGGGTTTTCGTTGCCTTGCTATTGGGTTCATTTAGTTGTGGCCGTTCCAGACTTCCAAGCGTTGATGTTGCCGTTACTTAGGCACGTTGCAGACGGCGGCGAATACACGATTGCCGGATCCCGTGATGTGCTTGCGGACCAATTCAGTCTGAGCGAGGAAGAGCGAAAAGAACGCCTTCCCAGCGGCGCCGCCAACCGGTTCTACAACCGTCTTGCATGGGCGAAGACCTATCTCGAGCGGGCCGGATTGATCGAAATGGTAAGAAGAGGTTGCTTTAAGATCAGCCCAGCAGGCGCCGAGGTCCTCGCAAATCCCCCCGAGCGAATAGACATTGCGTTTCTCGACCAGTTTCCCGGGTTCGCCGAGTTCCGAAAAAAGAGTCCCTCGAACGAGTCACAAACTGAAGGAAGTTCATCGCAAGGTGCTATAACGCCGGAAGAGGCTTTGGAGGAGGCATATCAGCGGCTGCGGGATGAGCTCGCAGCAGAAGTTTTGACTTTGGTGCGTAAGGCGGATCCAGCATTCTTCGAACAACTTGTTGTCGACTTAATGCTGAAGATGGGGTATGGGGGTCCGGGTGACGATGCCGGCAGCGTCACATCGTACGGAGGAGATGCCGGCATCGACGGTGTGATCAATGAAGACTACCTTGGCCTGGACGTAGTTTACTTACAGGCCAAGCGATGGGAGAACACGGTTGGACGCCCGGAGATTCAGAAGTTCGTTGGCGCGCTCCACGGAAAACGGGCAAAGAAAGGCGTTTTTCTAACGACGAGCAATTTTTCGGCTGATGCCATTGAATACGTGAAAACCATCGATCCACGTGTTGTACTTATCGACGGCATGAAGCTAGCCCAGCTGATGGTCGAATACAATGTCGGAGTCAGCACAGCACAAACGTACGAGATAAAGAGGGTTGACTCGGACTACTTTGATGCCGAGTGAGCCATTGACAAGCCGATTGCATCCGTGCTCAAACCGATATGCGCGAGCTTGCTCAGCGCATTTTCTGCGTTCGGTAAGAATGACCTAAGAGTTAGCTCCGCTACCGTGGACGTGCCGATGTCCGTGCGAACAAGCTGACCCGGTCAGGCTTGGTCGAACTTCCGGCGGCAGCAGGGACACTCGCCGTCAAATCCGTGGTGCAAGGCCGAAAATGCCGTGGGCTGCGGTATCGTCAT
>JARFQX010000336.1 GCA_029287555.1 Rubripirellula sp.
ATGACGAGTCGCACAATTTCGGATTGAGCGGTCCGGGCGCGACTCGGTAGAGATGCTTGCGTTCGTAGCAGCCTGTGAAGAGGCAGGCTCGCCCGACCCAACAGGTCGATGTCGAAACGAAAGCGTTTTCAAATCGCACGCCTTCTTTGGCAAGGCGATCGATGTTGGGAGTCTTTACGATCGGGTGGCCAGCGCAGCCGAGTGTGTGATTGCGCTGATCATCGGCGTAGAGAAGAAGATTATTTGGCTTCGTGGTTTTGGCCTTCGCCGAGGCACTGCGTTTCTTTGCGTTCCGAGCTGGCTTTCGCTCCCGGTTTGTCTTGGGAGCCACTGGCGCAAACTCGCCAACCTGGCGATGGTCGGGAACGTACCACTCGTTCAAAATTGTTCTGAGTTGCTTTACCCGCTCCGGATTCTTGCTGGCGAGATTCCTCTTCTCACCGGAATCAGTCTTCAGATCGAAGAGCTGAGGTTCACCGCTCTGGGGCGGGTACTTCATCTTTCCCGGCGCTCCATCGTAGGTCGGCAGGAGTTTGTCGTGGCCGCGGATCGCCCAGCGGTAAAGTAGCGACGCCTGATGGTTTTCGATGTCGGCGATGTCGTGAGCGAATGACTCGCCGAACAGGGTATCTCGATCGATGGCTTTTCCTGACTTCAATTCCGGCAGGAGATTAAGTCCTGGGAAGTCGTGCGGTCCTGTTGCTCCGGCGGCCGCCAGAACGGTCGGCACGAAATCGATTGACGAACAGAGTTCAGGGCGGTCCGCGGCTGGAATCGTACCCGGCCAGCGGAACATGATTGGCGTACGTGTGCCGTGCTCATTCGGGCTGCGTTTGGATCGCGGTGCGTAGCTGCCTTGTTCGGTTTGAATCCAGCCGTTGTCGCAGACATACAGCACGAGTGTGTTTTCTTTGATGCCCGAGTTCTCGATGTGATCGATGAAATCAAAGACCGGAGCCATTCCTTCTCGTCCGATCTTGAGTCCCGCATCGCCGTGTCGGCCGCGCGGCTTGGGAAACCCTGCTGTCATGCCCTCGGTGAAACCACCTCGCTGATAAGAACCTTCCCACCACTTACCGCTCTGGTAACTAACGTATCCTTTCTCTGCCAGCCACCTCGGAAGCGATCCTGTCTTGTCGATGTGGGAGATCAGCAATTCCATGGCATCTTTGCCCGCCTTCTCAGCGTGAGCCTTGTTAGCAGGCGTGTTCGCCGGGTCGTTTCCGGTTGTCTTGTTCTGATGCGAATAGAGACCGGTGATCAACGTCATCAGAGACGGTCGGCACAACGCGGTCGGAACATAACCGCGCCGGAACAACGCGATTTCCTTCGCAAGCTTGTCCAGGTTCGGTGTCTCGATTTCCGGATGCCCCATGAATCCGTAATCGGTGTAGCCCTGGTCATCGGAAATAATCAGAACGACGTTGGGCGGTGCCTCGGATTCGGCGTATGCGTATGAGCAGGCGAAAAGCAGGGCACAGAGGGCGGTTAGTATTGATCTCGTCATGTTTGTCCTGTTGGCGGTGGAATTCGGGACGGTCTCATGCAGGCCACATCGTTTTACTTCTCCGGGCCATGTCCATCCGAGCCTTCAAAACAGATTCGATCTACGCCAATGTTCTTTGGTTTGCGCGGGGCGCCATTAATCGCGAAATAGACAATGCGGCAGCTATTTCCGACGCTCAGTTCGTTCCGTTCATTCGCGATCCGAACCTTAAGTACATGCTCTTTTTGAGGGGCCGGTCCATCCCGCAACATGTAGATCCGTTGCAGATGCAGTTTGGGGCTGTTCTTTGTAAAAAAATCCTGCTGTTCCCAGTTTGAGCCATCGACGCTGTGTTCAACGATGCATGTTAGCGGGGGCCTTGCCCGTCTGTTTTCCGATAACGGGCTGATATCCGCGATGTGGTTCGTAAGTCCCCAACCAGAAACAAAACGGCTGGTCCTCAGAAATTTGTTCAAGGAACTCCTGAAAGTTCGTCGCGTAATCAGCCGCACTCATGGCCTTGAACGGAGGCTTTCTATTGTGGCGGGCGAACTTCATTCCGGCAGGATTGGTAGTGCGACCGCCTGGTTCCAGTCGGCCGGGGCTCCACCCTTTGCCGGTGTAACCGACTGAGTATCCTGCCTCCGCCAGCAGTTCTGTGTAGGTTGCAAACTTTGCGGGCAGTGTGCTGTGAATATTTCCGGCTTCTTCCAAACGCCAAATGTGCTGGCCTGTGAGAATGGCTGATCGTGAAGGCCCGCATGTCGGCGCCTCACAAAAGGCGTGAGTGAATCGGAGCCCTTCACGGGCCACCCGATCAAACGCAGGCGTTTGGACGACGGGATCACCGTATGCGCCGGTATGTGCGAAAGACTGACCGTCTGAAATACAAAACAAGATGTTTGGCGGACTCTCGGCCGACGACGTACTAGGACCGAGCAAGCACGCGGCTATCATCGCAACGAGAACGTTGTGTTTGCGATTCTCAACTGAATGCGTTTTCATGATGCAGAAATGAATGTTCGGCTACAGGACCCGTTTGCGCTGACGTCCCGAAAAGTTGATGAGGCAAGAAACAGTGAACGGACATAATACCTAAATAGCGAGGTGAATTCTCGAGGATCAGCCTCATGTCCATTCGCCCAGCACTTAAACTGTCTCGAGGCTCTTTAGCGGCATCCAGACTTAATCAACCAAACAACGTGCAGGGACAAGTCGTCCACATGAAAACTTTCGACTGCCAATTTGTCTCGCGTCGTCTAGTTTTCCTCGCTCTGCTGTTCACGTTTCGCGGCGAGTGTTTGGGAGAATACCCTCTGAAGCCGGTGCCCTTCAACGAAGTCGAATTGACCAGCGACTTCTGGCGGCCTCGGCTTGAGACGCAGCTCAAGACAGCAGCCATTGCCTACTACCGAGCGACGGGAAAAAAGAAACTCCTCGATGTAGCCGAAAAAAGTGCTCGTCACATCAACCGGGTCATCTTCGAGGGAGCCCCAGACTACAACGAGGGCAGGCCGATCCTCCAGGCACCGGGACATCAAGAACTGGAGCTTGCTCTCGTCAAGCTCTATCGAGTGACTGGAAACCAACTCTACTTGGACATGGCTCGGAGGTTTCTCGAGATTCGCGGTGTGCCCTATGTGCCCGAAGGCGAGGGCGTGATGGCGCCGACGTATGCTCAGCAGCACGCCCCCGTGACGGATCAGAAAGAGGCAGTGGGGCATGCGGTTCGAGCAACCTACCTTTACTCGGCCATGGCCGACGTTGGCACACTGACCGGCCAGTCAGCGTATGGGAAGGCGCTCGACCGGATTTGGGAGAACATCACGAACACTCGAATGCACATCACCGGTGGTCTTGGTGCCGTTCACGGCATTGTAGGATTTGGTGCGCAATACGAACTGCCCAACGACGGAGAGATCTGCGTGACCGTCGATCCGCCGACTCCAACAAGATTCCGGTTGCTGCTTCGAATCCCCACCTGGGCCCGCCAGCAGTTTGTGCCCGGTGCACTTTATCGCTTTGTCGACATGAACACGGAAGCGGTTCGCCTGGCCATCAACGGCGAAGACGCTTCGCTCAAGCTTGACAAAGGGTTTGTCTCAATTGAGCGTGAGTGGAGATCGGGCGATCGCGTCGTGTTGAATCTGCCAATGCCAGTCCGGGTCAGCGAGTGTCATCCCGCGGTGAAAGCAAACACGAATCGTGTCGCACTCACACGTGGACCATTCGTACTGTGTGCCGAAGGCGTGGACAACGGTGGCGCAACACAGCGTTTCTTCTTCGACGAACTCCCTGAAACGTCGCACGCAATCATCAAGACAACCGCTATCGAATCTGGATCGTTCATTCAGGCCGAGGTACCGGCTCAAGCGGTGACGGAGAGTGGTAAGCCCGCCGATAAGCGCCTCATCCTTACGCCGTACTACGCATGGAACAATCGTGGCATTACTTCGATGACGGTTTGGTTTCCGCGCGACCAATCGCTGGCGGTGTTCGATCCGCACGCGTTGCCCCAGGAAAGCGTGTTCAAGGAAATCACGGCATCTCATACTGCGGAGGAAGACACCGTTAACGCGATAGGCGACGGTCACGTCGACAAATGGTCCAGTGGGAAGAAGGTCCTTCGTTGGACAAGCCGAGGCCAAGCCGGCAAATCGCAGTGGGTGATAGGACGACTTCACGATACCAAGAGCATCCGCAGCGTCGGCGTCTTCTGGATGAATCGCTCGCAGGGCGATGTCAAGTTCCCCCAAGAATGGTCTCTCGAAGTCGAGCAAAACGGTAAGTGGAGACCGTTCGAGCTTTACACCACGGACAAATACGACACCCGGGCGAATCAGTTCAACGTCGTGCATCCGGCCGCTCCGACAGAATGCGACGCCATTCGAATCAAGATGACGCCGCGAAATGAAACAGCGGTGGGCATCATCGAAGTGCAGGTTGTATTCGAAGACTGATAGCGAGTGAACTCTGGTGTGCTTACTCACATAAGAAGCGAGTCGTATCACAATGAAGCAATGTGGTTTAACAATCCTCTCGCTTGTCGCGATCTCGCTGGGCCTCGAATCGGCTTCTGCGGAAGAGTCGAAGAGCGAGAGACCAAACTTCGTTGTCATATTCATCGATGACATGGGCTTCGCGGATCCCAGTTGCTTTGGTAATCCGCTGATCAAAACGCCGCACATCGACAAGCTCGCTGCTGAAGGCATCAGGTTGACCAACTTCTACGTCAACTCGCCAATCTGTTCTGCCTCGCGAGTTGCGCTTACCACCGGTCAGTATCAGGGCCGCTGGAAGATCCATTCGTTCCTCAATACACGCGCCGCAAATGCGAATCGCGGCATGGCTAATTACCTCGACCCGTCCGCCCCGACAACTGCAAAGAAGCTGAAAGCTGCCGGCTACGCGACCGCTCATTTCGGCAAGTGGCACATGGGAGGCGGCCGTGACGTGGACGATGCGCCATTGCCTCAGGCGTATGGCTTCGACGAATCCCTGGTTTCCTTCGAGGGCCTGGGCGATCGAATTATTTCCAATCCGAAAGGCGTTGAGCGAGCGCGGGCTCTCGGGCATGGAAAGGTCATTCCGTGCAAGCGCTGGGAAAGGATGCAGATTCAGACAGATCGCACGATCGATTTCGTTCGGCGGCACCGGGACGAGCCATTCTACGTCCGGCTGTTCCCGAACGACGTTCACGACGCGCACGTGCCGCGTCCCGGCAGTGCTGACAAGTTCAGAAGCGTTTCCGACGATCCTTACGTTCGCGATTTTTTTGCCGTGCTCGAAGAGATGGACAAGCACATCGGTCGACTCGTCACGACCATCGATGAATTGAACCTCGGAAACAAGACGTTGATCTTCTTCACAAGCGACAACGGACCCACTGACTGGCCGAAGAAATATCTGACGGGTCCACCGGCTGGCTTCACCGGTCCTTACCGCGGAAGGAAATGGTCGTTATTTGAGGGCGGCATCCGCATGCCCTTTATCGCACGCTGGACCGGAACGATTCCAGCCGGCATTGAAGACAAAAGCAGCGTCGTGGCCGCAATTGATCTCTCTCCGACCATCTGTCGAATTGCCGGAGTTCCAGTCGAGAAGGATCTTGATGGTGTGGACTGCAGCGGCGTTCTGCTGGGCAAGGCATCCCGCCGCTCCCATCCCGTTTTCTGGCAGTACGGACATCCCCACGCCATCCTCAAGGGCGGCAAACCGGAACACCAGAGTCCCACGTTAGCGATTCGGGATGGTCGCTGGAAATTCCTGGTCAATCCTGATGGCAGCGAAGCTCAACTTTTTGACCTCGAAGTGGATGAAGGTGAGACCACCAACCTTGTTTCCAAACAACCAAAGCGCGCCGCCGCAATGGCCGCCCAAATCTCGGCGTGGTGTAACGACCTGGGTTTTGCATTCGATCACGAAGCTCCACTCACCGCGCCTGTGCCGACGATCGCGATTCTCGCCAGTAACCAACTTCTTCGTTTTGTGAATCACGGGGTACAGGGAGACACTGCTTCGCTTCAGTTGGACGGGAGGTCATGGCTCGACCTGCCCGCGTTTCGAGTTCCGAAAGTGGCAGGCGGCCGCTCGCTTCAAATCAGAGGCACCATTCGGCCAAGTGCTCCGTCGGGAGTTGTCCTTGCTCATGGTGACAATCGATCTGGCTATAGCGTCTACCTCGATAAGGGCCATTTGTGCTTTGCTACGTGTGTCAGCAGGAAACGCACAGTGGTCAGGTCTCCGGCCGCGATCACTGGTGCTGCCAGTTTTGAAGCAAACTGGAACTCCAGCGGAGCTGTGTTTCTCAAGGTGAATGGAAAACTCGCCGGCAAGGCGGAACCGGGAATCATCCGCCAAGAGCCCGGCGACTCCATTCAAATTGGTGCGGACCTGATCCAGCCCGTCGGGAACTACAGCACGCCGAACCGCTTTACCGGCAGCATAGAAAACCTCACATTCAGGTATCCGAACGGAACCTGACGAGACATCGTGGCAAGCCGCTCTTGCAGGCCTTACAGCCAACAGACACTCAGGAATGCAAACGTGCACGCCCATCCGAACGAGACACCAGAATGAGAATACTCTGTTTGCTGATTGCGATCTTTCTGACGACCTTCAGCCACGATGCCGAACGACTGAATTTTGTCATTATTTGTGCTGACGACCTTAGCTATGCGGACACGTCGGTCCAGATGATGGATGCCGATCCCAGCACCCGGCACGACTTCATCCAAACACCCGGCCTGGAGCGGCTCGCTGCAATGGGGGCGCGCTTCAGCGCGGCCTACTCACCAACGCCGACGTGCACTGGTTCCCGTTTGAGCATTCAGATGGGCAAGAGCCCGGCCCGACTTCATTGCCGCAACGTCTTCGACGTCCTCTCCCACAAGCAGCGCCCCGACGGATACGACGACGAAGTCACAATGGCGGAGACGCTGAAGCAGTCAGATCAAAACTATGTGACCGCGATGTTTGGCAAGGGCTGCAGCGCGATGGGGCGTTTTGATGAAGCCGGTTACGACGTCACTGATGAGCGGCCCGGTGAGCCGGGAGGCAATGGCAATGGACACGGCAGCTGGTGGGACCCGAAGAAAAAGACTCCGTTTCCGCCGACATCCTGGAATCACGATTAACAGAAATAGTCCAATAGACTTTGGTGCCAGGGACCCGGACCTCGAGCCAACCGCCTCAGTTGCAAACGGTTGTGATTGACCTCGGATTGCCCAGTCGACCGCCGGGGCAAATCCGGGGCGACGAGGAGCGCTACGTCAGTGACGTAGCGCTTATGACTCGGGCGATGTGACGGCCTTGCGAAACGACCGCTATGTTCCGCAGACCGGCAGCGCATGAGCCTCCTGACAGTTTGGGCCTCGCTAAAACGCCGTCTTGACTGCATCCAGGCGCACTCCGAGGAGTTTCTTCGCCAGCGGATCGAGTTCCTCTTCCGGGCCCTGGATATGAAACGTTCTCTGGGTGTGCTTCATTGTTTCGCCGGGCTTGAGGGCGGCGGCGGGTGAAGAAGTCTCCAGTTCATAGAACGGGCCGAGCGGTGCAACTCCTGGCTCAGGCGAACCATCGTTGTAGGCATTGATCACGTCCCCGGCGTACGGCTTGTCTTGCAATTCCCACATGGAATTGACGAAGCCGTTGGGTGCATCCTGCACGTTGTAGGTAACGATGTTTAGTACCTTGCCGGCGGCATCGTAGCTTCCCGCAATCCCTTTTGAACGCTGCGGAGAGATCCCGATCTTCCCACGTCGAGTTCCATCGCCCCGGAAGAACAGTCTTTGTTCTTCGACCTTCAAATACTCGGGCGGAACCGTACCGAAATACGTGTCGTTCACTTTCGGGCCGAGCTTGTCTTCATCACCGGCCCTGAACGGAACGACAACGGTTGTTTCGGGCGACGGGTTGTACATACCGAGGATCCATATCGAGAGCAGTCCGGTCTTCGGGACCCAGGCAACATCGCCTGTATTGGTAATGCGATTGTCGGTTTCATAACCAACCATGCGCAGGCCGTCGGTCAGCGTTACACCGAGCAGTTTCGAGGAATCTTCTTTGCCCAGCAGCTTCACACTGCGTTCAATGTCGACCTCGAACTCCGTGCCGCTGTAATTGACCAGCCTCGTGGCGTGTTTGAACTTCGCGGACGCCACCGTCTGTTCGACCAGCTCAAACGCCTCGGTATCGATCACGGGTGGCGTGGCCCAATCAGAGAACTCGAACTTTGTCCCCGGTTTGAAGAACAGAGCAAACTGACCTCCTTCAGGCCCGAGCCAGATTCGTTCTTCTCCGCCGAAGATATAGATGTGCTCTTCGAGCTTACCCTTCTTCTGTTCGTCTGAAAGAAATCCCCGTTCGATGACCGGTCGGTTGATCCATCCGAAACTCGGGCCGGCCTCCCGGTCAAATGTGCTGGTCATCACGCGGCCCTGATAAGCAGGAGCTACGGCAACGGCCGCGTCACCATCCTTCAGCAGTACGATCTTCGTGTGTTTCTTCATGAAGGCTACGTCGTCGGCAAACCCGTTGTTGGCCGCGGCTGTCCCCGACAGGAAGAGCAGAGCCGCTCCGACCAATCCCCATGCCGCGGCTGATCGCATCACGTTCATTTTAAGTTGCCTTCCTTTACGTCGAATCGCTGGATGAACGGCAGACGCACGTTCTTTTTGCCATCTGGTTTTCCGATCTCGACACCCCATCTCGGGATCGTTCCCTTGCCGCTCTGCGTAAACGCTTCCGGTCGGTATGCACCGCCAGCCCAGGGACCACTGGTGACATCATGAGTCTTCGCAAAATTGATTCCGTCCTCGGCATAGAGGATCGAATTCGTGATCTCTTTCGGTCCTGTCGTGCCGATCATCGCGGCGACGCCATTGCCCTGCGGCCAGACGAGCACTTCATGATTGCCAGGAATCACCGGATTGGTCTCATGCCTAACATACGGCCCCGCCGGATGGTCGGCGACAGCCAATCCCATTTGAGTTTGACCAGGGCTTTTACCCAACTGGCGGCCTTTGTAGTAGAGCCAGTATTTGCCTTCCCGCACGATCAAGCACGCATCGTCGACCAGATGACTATCAAAGTCCGATTGGTTATCGCTGTTCTTCAACGCCGGATTCGTGTCGAGACGCTCCCATGGGCCGTCGGGCGAGTCCGACACCGCGATTCCGATCTTCGAATCGGGGTTGAACGGTCTTATGAACTCTCGCGAAGTGCCCGTATAAAAAAGCCAGTAACGTCCCTCGGCGACGAGAATGTTCGGCGTAAAGACGCTCGCCCCTTCCCAGCTACCGGCCTTGCCTTTCGCGAGTGCCATGCCTTTCTCGATCCAATTGTGGCCGTCGGTCGAGGTCGCGTACCAGACGGTCGCATCGTATCCCGGAGCAATCTTCCCCTTCGAGTACCACACGTAAAAAAGACCATCGACTTTGATAATGTCACTCGGGTCCCGACGCATGACGCCAACTTCTGCTCCAATACCTTCGAGCGCCGAATGAGTCACGCTTACATTCCCAATACCAGGGCCTTCGGCGCTAGCAGTCGCAGCCAACAAGACGGTGACGGCGATCAAGAGATTATCCTTCACATGATGCTCCGCGATCAATGAATCAATGGTAGTTCCCAGTTTAGTATTGATAGTCCGCACCGTCTCGGCAGAGACGCTTTGATTGTTTGCATACGCGTTTTGGGTCGTCTGACGCCGTACGATATTCCCATCACTTGCCGTAATGAGACATGCAGGAAATGAAGTCTGTGTTTCGTCGTGGACCTCGCCAGAAGTTCTCACGAACCGGGACTTCTTCCGAAGTCGACTACTGCTTGTTCAGACGGCAAATCACTCGGTGTGCAGCTCACTCAATGACCGGAGCGGAGAATTCGGTCGACGTTGCCTTGGCGTAGAAGCCAACGTAATCAATAGATTTGAGCTTCGGCGGCAGGACAAACGTGAAGGATGATCCGTTGATGTCAGCCGTGCCGGTTCCTTTGGCGACATTTAGCTTTACTTCGACGTCGAACGTGTCGTCGGGTGCAAAGTCTGATTTCTTCGCGGCCGACGAACCAACGTTGCCCCACCCGCCCGCGAATGCAACGTGCTGTTGCATGCCAATGGCTGTGCCGATCTTAAAACTGTCGGTGTTGTTAGGCTTTGACGCCAGGACCAAAGCTCCATTC
>JARFQX010000348.1 GCA_029287555.1 Rubripirellula sp.
GCCATGCCATTTCGATTTGACAAACTAACCAACAAAGCCCAGGCCCTGGTCGCCGACGCTCAAGCACGGGCAACCTCGACGGGCAATCCCGAAATTGACCCGCTGCACTTATTGGCGGCGATGCTCGATGAGTCGGACGGGATTACTCGTCCGTTGCTCGAGAAGATGAGCGTTGATGCGAGTCGTTTGAAAGAACTCGTCGACAGTGAGATCTCACGCTTACCGGCGGTCACCGGCGGACGTCAGGCAGGGGTCGCTCCGGCGCTGCAGCAGGTCTTCGAAGCGGCCGCCAAGTCCGCAGAAAAACTCAAAGACGAATACGTCAGCACCGAGCATCTGCTGCTCGGTTTGGCGCAAGTGGAGAGCAAGGCAAAGAGCCTGCTGCAAATGCTTGGCGTCGACGACAACGACGTGCTCAAAGCCATGAGCGAAGTGCGCGGTTCGGCGCGGGTGACCGACCAAAATGCAGAAGACACCTACCAGGCATTGGAAAAGTTCGGCATTGACCTGACCAAGCTGGCCGCGGAAGGGAAGCTTGATCCGGTGATCGGGCGCGACAACGAGATTCGTCGCGTCGTCCAAGTGCTGTCCCGCCGTACCAAGAACAACCCGGTATTGATTGGCCAGCCCGGCGTTGGGAAGACGGCGATTGCCGAGGGCTTGGCCCTGAGGATCTTCGAAGGCGACATCCCCCAAAGTTTGAAAGACAAGCGGGTGATTGCCTTGGACATGGGCGCTCTGGTTGCCGGGGCGAAGTTTCGCGGTGACTTCGAAGAACGCCTCAAAGCCGTATTGCGTGAAGTGAAGGACTCCGACGGCAAGGTCGTCTTGTTCATCGATGAACTGCACCTCGTGGTGGGGGCCGGCAAGGCGGAGGGGTCGGCCGACGCCGCCAATCTGCTCAAGCCGGAATTGGCTCGCGGAACCCTCCGCTGCATCGGAGCGACCACGCTTGACGAGTACCGACAGCACATCGAAAAAGACGCGGCTCTGGAACGGCGTTTCCAACCTGTATTCGTCGGTGAACCATCGGTCGAAGATACGGTCGCGATTCTCCGCGGCCTGAAGTCCAGGTACGAATCACACCATGGTGTTCGTATCACCGACAGCGCGCTGGTTGCCGCGGCCAATCTCTCCAATCGCTACATCGCCGACCGCTTCTTGCCGGACAAGGCGATCGACCTGGTCGATGAGGCGGCCAGCCGATTGGCGATGGAAAAGGAAAGCGTGCCCGAACCGATCGACCGCCTCCAAAGACGCTTGCGTCAATTGGAATTGGCACACCGGCAACTGGTCGACGAACAGGAAGAGTCGGCGGTCAAGAAACGCGAAGAAATCGAAGCCGAGATGGAATCCCTCGGTCGCGATCTGGCCAGCCTGCGCGAACAGTGGGAGGCCGAAAAGATGGGACTCGATGACGTCCAATCGATCCGCCGAGAAGCCGAACAACTGCAGCACCGGTTCGCCGCGCTCGATGCCGAAGCCAAACAGAAACAACTCCGGGGCGAGAGTCCCGAAGATGTGTACCGCCAGATGCTTGATATCCGAAATCGTCAGAGCGAACTGGAAATGCGACTCGAGGAATTGGAAGCACTCGAACAGAAGGCGAAAGCGGACCACGCCGATGCAGAATCCCCCGAGGACAAGCGAAGGTTGCTACGCCGCGACGTGACCGAAGAAGAGATCGCCGAGGTCGTTAGCGCATGGACCGGCGTGCCGCTCTCTCGCATGATGGAAACCGAACGAGCCAAGCTGTTGGTGATGGAAGAACGACTTCATCGGCGGGTCGTCGGTCAAAATGAAGCGGTCACCGCCGTCGCCGACGCCGTGCGTCGCAGCCGCAGCGGTCTCCAGGATCCGAATCGTCCGATTGGTTCGTTCCTGTTCCTTGGACCGACCGGTGTTGGCAAAACCGAGCTTTGCAAAGCGCTTGCCGAAGTGATGTTCGACGACGAATCAGCGATGCTGCGAATCGACATGAGTGAATTCATGGAACGGCACAGCGTCGCCCGATTGATCGGTGCCCCGCCCGGCTATGTCGGTTACGAGGAGGGCGGCAAGCTGACCGAAGCGGTGCGCCGGCGCCCGTACTCGGTGCTCCTGCTGGACGAAATCGAAAAGGCGCACCCCGATGTCTTCAACATCCTGCTTCAAGTCCTCGATGACGGACGGCTGACCGATGGTCACGGTCGCACCGTCGACTTCACCAACACCGTCATCGTGATGACGAGTAATGCGGGAAGCCAAGTCATCCAACAGGTCACCGAGGAAGGCGGCGATGAAGAGGAGATGCGGGATGCAGTCCAGGCCGCGTTGAAGGTTCGGTTCCTGCCCGAATTCCTCAATCGCATCGATGACATTGTAATCTTCCATCCTTTACAGAGGGACGAGATCCGTGTCATCGTCGAATTGCAACTCGAACGGCTGTCTGACCGGCTTGCCGAGAGTGGGTTGAGCTTGTCGGTAAGCGATGCCGCCATCGACGAGATCGCCTCGGTTGGTTACGACCCGACCTACGGAGCACGTCCACTCAAACGAGTGATCCAACGACAGCTGCAAAACCCGCTGGCCACGGCGATCCTCCGCAACGCCTACACCGAGGGCTCAACGGTGTACGTCGATTACAATGGAAGCGAGTTCACGTTCACCGACCAACCCGTCGAGTTGGCCAACCCGTAGGTTGGCCTTGAAAGAGAAGGCCGAGCCGACATGGACGAATTCCAAAGGGTCTGCCTCCTCGACGAACTTCGCCCCGGGCAAGGGCGGATGGTTGTCGTCGGTGGCAGCCCCGTGTGTCTGTTCCGCATCGGCGACGACGTGTTCGCGCTCGACGATCGATGCCCTCACGCGGGCGCCTCGTTGGCGCGAGGCTACCTGGAAGACGGCGTCGTTCGCTGTCGCATTCACCATTGGGGATTTCGGATCCATGACGGAGTCTACGTTGACGAGGATAATCCCCGCTGCAACGCGCGGCCGATTCCCGTGAGGGTGATCGATGGTCAAGTCGCAGTTGCGATGCCCAAGCCTTCGCCGGATAGCGGCACTTGATGTTACCTGCTGTGAATTCCAACGAAAGATGGGGTGTCGTCAACGAGTTCCACACCGGTCGTACTGGTACTTAACGAAGTGGTACTCGTACTCAACGAAGTGGTACTCGTACTTAACGAAGTGGTACTCCTACTCCACCTCGACCGCATCCCGGGAAACTCTGCCATCGAGCAGGAGTACGAGTACCGGCGAAACGCCTGAGTACGAGTACGACCGAAGAACATCGACTAAAGCGACATGTTCAATTCAAAGTGGTGCTGTCCACCTGTGTCAAAGATTGGGCAGCTTCTGGCCTTCACCGTGACCCGATGAGGTCAAAGTGGGCCAGGCTGGGCAACGTCATCGATCAGATCGTCGACGTAGTGGGCCAGGGCAACGAGTGCTTCCCAATCCGAGGACACGTAATCCTGCGAGTGGGCCAGGTTGTCACGTAGTCCTTCGAGCAATCGCAACGTCTTCTCGAATTGCTTCTTGGACGGAAATCCAGTCGCGGCGCGCAGCGTTCGGGAACGGGCAATGATTTGAAACTTGTCCGAGAATTGCAGGCATTCAATCAGCCGCGCGGGGTGTTGCCGCTCGGCGCGTCGGGCAAGCAACTCCTCTGCCTTGCGAAGCCTTCCTTCCGAGAGGGATTGCCGCACCTGTTGTTCGGTCAGTCGATGTTCAATCCGCTCGGCCATTTTCATTTCGATCAACGTGATCATTCCGAAGAGCCACATGCGCACGGGAGGTTTTTGTAGATCGGTGCGTGTGATGATTCCCCCAATGCCACCAAAGACAGATACGAAGACACGTGAGTATCGATCAAGCAGCAGGACAAGATCGGCCAGCGGAGTTGAGTCCGGGACCACTTGGTCCTCGCCAAAGGTCTGCATAACGCCAGCGCAAGTTCCCTCGCCGAGATCCTTTCGCTCGATGAAGCCGATGACCTCGCCTTGGTACACCACACCGGCTACTTCGAGTCCTCGTGACTGCATGAACCGCCGAGCGTCGGACGCATCGGCGTCGCGCTCGCACGAGATCAATAACTCTGTGATGTCGTACGCCGAAAAGCTGTGCCGAAAGACACGACGCAAAGCGTGAAGCGACGAGGGTCGAGGATTCATGTCGCCGCATGAAACGAGGGAAATAAAAAACCCAGAGCGATAGTTTCGCCCTGGGTGATTCGTTGAACAACATGGGGTCCGCTGGGACTTAGCCTTCGTAGTCGCTCTCGGTTTCGCTCGAAGTCTCACCAGCCTGACTCGATTCGCGCTGCTCGGCGATCCGCTTGCATTCTTGCACGACGGTCACCGCACTTCTCAACTCAATTGGCGAGAACCAGCGAACGTTGCCGAGGTACTTGCTTTCGATCCGATTCTTGTTGGCCAATTCTTGCCACGACAAGTCGTCCATGATGTGCCAGGCAGCTGCCTGCGCCGTGTTCTGGGTGAGTTGTCCATAACCGAGCGCCTCGCACAGGACCCGAATCTGGGGATCGTTGGTGAACTGTTCGATCGGCACCATCTTGTAAGCCATCTTTGGGTTCGGGTCCGGCTTGCCGTGCTCGAGGCACACGGTGGTGACTTGCAGCTTGCGCATCCGCTCGGGGGCAACTCGCATCATGCCCATGCCGCCTCCCATGCCCATGCCACCGCCACCCATGCCGCCGCCACCCATGCCGCCCATGCCGCCGCCGCCAGCTTGGCCGCCACCCATGCCGCCGCCGCCCATGCCGCCGCCGCCCATGCCGCCCATGCCACCCATGCCGCCCATACCGCCGCCCATCATTCCTTGAGCGAGAACGGGGACACTTGCGAACGCTGCAGGAAGCCGAAGCTCCACGGGCTTGTCGGTAAGATTCTTGATCAGCACATTGGCTTTGGTGGCGTCCTGGGGGATGATCTTCACATCCACATGTCCAGCATCCATCGCCTCGAATAGTCCAGCCTGGATTGCCTCCAACTCCGGTTTCCGACCCTCAGCGAGAATCTGATTCGGGGCAGCAAACAATGCCAGGATCGTCAGCGCGGCCACAGACCATGCAAATCGTCGGGAAGTAATCACGTCATCGTTCCTCAAGTTAAGATTCGCCTCGTCAGCCGCTTGGATTAGTCGATGCGGCTAACAATTGATTTGGACGCACCCGCATCGCCAACCAGGCTACGCGGGCGCACGACAAAACGGATGAGGCGTTTCCACATCACCGCCAACGATCCTAAGAACGGACCAATTCCCCAGGTGCGATGCAGACTTCCGCTTATCCTGCATGATACTCAGCATCCTGGGTGGAACCAAGCACAAAGCAAATCAGCACCTTCCGAAATTCAGGAAATGCCGG
>JARFQX010000396.1 GCA_029287555.1 Rubripirellula sp.
GTCGTTGGTCTCGTGGGCTCGGAGATGTGTATAAGAGACAGGCCTGGGGCAATGGCGTCGAATTGTCTTAAGGGGAATTCTGCTGCCATCGAGCGGTTTGCGGAAAGAGTTCGATGACCATTAATGACCTACTATGACTCAGACTTGATTCTTACCAAGTCGCGACAGTGCGGTGAGGAACGCTGCCGTTTACATCGCGCGGTGCGAATAGGCTCCCATCATCGTGAAGCTCTACTGCGTTGTCTGTATATTGCGTCGCCGGTATTTTCCGAACGTGTTCTGCCAACTGCAGCTGCTGGCGAATGCTATTCAAATCAGGAAGACATTGCGGAAAATCATTGACTTGCGTAGTTCACTTGCTACCGTTTCAGCTCGGTTCGCTTGAGTCTCCTCCCTACACTTCTTCTAGAAGGAACTTTCTCATGGCTTTTCGGTTGGCCCTTATGTTACCTGCATGTGTGTTGATTTGTTGTTCACTTGCTAGTGGACAGGACGATCCAACTCAAGCCGACTTGGCAAAACCGGTTTACATGCAGATTCAGTACATCCAAGTCCCTGATGGCGGCGATGAACTTTACCTCCAAGTTGAGAACGTGTGGACGAAGATTCACGAGGCGCGTAGAGATCTTGGTTTAATCACGGCATGGGCCACATGTCGCGTCGAGCGCTCGCGTGGATCTGACGCTGATTACAACTATGTTGTCGTTCATTTGTGCGACTCGTGGGAGGATCTGGAGAATCCAATTCCTTGGGAGAGAATTCAAGAAATGGTTTCCTTCTCTGAAGAAGAAGATTCGATTCTTGAACAAACCGGTGAATCACGCGATCTACTTCGCTCAGAAATTTGGAAATTCGATTCTGCTGCAATCCCAGAGAGATTTGGTAAACCAGGTTTTGACAAGACTCTCACGGTTGGCTTTATGAAGTCCAAGAGGCCACGCGTGCATCGACAGCTTGAGAGAGAATTCTACAGTAAATTGTGGGCACAAGCCGCGCGGGACGGTTACAGGTGGAATTGGTCGCTTTGGGGATGCCGGTTTCCGAGCGGATCGCAACGCCCTCACGATCTCATGACCGTGCATACTTATCCTGAGGGTAAGGCTGATTATCAGCTCCCGGCAGACTGGTGGCCCGAAGCAGCGCGAAAGGCATTTCCTGACGACTCTGCAGAAGACTTGCGATCTCGTTTCGGACGTGCTGGATCGCTGCGAGATATGGTCGCGGTCGAGAACTGGACAATCGTAGCGGCTGTCGCCGAGTAAGCCCTTGGCGGAGGATCAACCTGCCGTGCATCAGTTCAGCCCTAACGCTGCGAAGCAGGGCGGGCAGATTCCGGGCTGCCCTGCGAGGTGTTCTTTGGGATCGGGAGATTTACGCGGAAGATGCTGAAGGAAATCATCATCGCTCCGAATCCGGAATCCAAAATGACAAGTGCATACGCCGAGCCGACCTTTCAGTTCGGTCGGCGTTAGACCCGCAGCGGTGACCTTCACCTTGAAAGCAAACTGCGCCGAACGAAGTCATCCGAAACTGAAGCGGACTGTCCCACGGTTGGCAGTCAGCGCATTGTGAGCTTGACGGGTTCACACTGTCGAGTTTGATCGCTTGAAGTGCTTAGTTCGCCCTTGGTGAGGTCGATCGGTCAAGAGCTAATGTATTTCAAATCGCCTTTGCAGTGACATTAGATAGCTGTTTGACGTGCTCGGCTGTTCGGACCACCGCTCGCACTTGCTTCGCTTTGAGATTGCAGTCGGTTGCATCGACCGATCGCACGAAGCAATCTGGCTCAGCTACTTCGGTGATCTTCACCTCCGCGCGGAAAAGCCGATGGCTTACGAAACGCCGTTTCATCGGCCGCCTGCAGGTAGGGGCTTCAACGTGCGGTTACCATGATGCCGGAGACCTCTATCCACCATTTCCATCGACGGCGATGGTTCCGACGGTGGAGCAGTCTTGTGTTGTGGGCAGGGGTCCGTAAATGGGCGGCCCGTCCAGTCTCCTTTGGCTGCATGTTCAAGTTCAACATACTTCTTGAGGAGGTCCATCACCGCGTCGTCGCTCTCATCGACATACAACTCAAACCAATGCCCTTCGTGTCCCGTCTTTGCGACGCGAACACCCGCCGCCAACCTCCCCCGGTGATCGCCGCCGGCGCAGTCCGCTGCCACAAGGGCGGCCACAAGCCTATCGGTCAGACTGCCCTCTGTCTCCTCATAGGCTTCGGCCATAGCGACGATGACCTGGCGGCCGATTAACGTGTTTCCTTGACAGGCATAGAATTGTCCGCTCATCGCTCCCCAATAGATTCCGGACGGATCGGCATTGGCCGGATTGCGGTTGGCGGCGCGGCCCTGCATGTCGATGATTGCCAACTGACGTTTGTCGCGTCGCGGGTCGTCCTTCAGCAAGATTCCGAGCACATCTTCTGATCCGTGTCCCGCCGCGAGCAGATCGAGCGCGTCCTCGCCCCACTGAGGGTTGTGCCAATGCTGGGTGCAGAAAGCGCCCACGCCTGCCCGCGCGTAGGGAACGATTCTTCCTACACCCGGATATTTGCTGGCGACTGCCGCGCCACAGACTCCCGTTTCTGGATCGACGGCAACGATTGAAAAAGTTGCGCTGACTCCGAAATCCGGTTGAAGTTCGTTGGCGTGGCCGGATTGGCACAAAGCCCATGCTAGGAAGGCGTACAAAAGATGCAGTACAGGTTGTCTAATCATGGTTCTTTTGTGGCCGCGGGGATGGTTGTTTACGACGTCTCGATCCGGTGGTTTCGAAGGACTTGGTCGATCTGTTCGGCGGCGATCGTTGCTCCGCTGGTTCCGCGCAGCCGCTCGGCAACTTCCGCCAACGCGAGGTGATCGACCGAGCCCTGTTCGTCGAGTGCGTCGGCCAGCACTTCGGTGAACCGGGAGGGGCGGCGCAACCAGCGACCACATCGTAACCGCTCAACCCGCGCCGCGTTGTCGAATTGGTCGAACGCCAGAGGCCGAATCACCTGTGGAATCCCCGCGGCCAGCGCCTGCGACGTTGTCCCGATGCCACCGTGGTGAACGATCGCAGCACAATGGGGAAGCAGTTGTCCGAGCGGAACGTAGGATGACGTTCTCACACCGGTTGGGAACTGATCCGCCTCGGGGAAATTTTCATCGTAGGCGGAAAGCAGCAGGCCGGGACGCCCGAGTCGGCGGCACGCATCGACCGCTTGTTCAAAGAACCTCCGGCAGTGACGATGCGCGGTTCCCGAGGTGAAGACGATCGGTTGGTCCGGCGGCCGGTCGAACTCTTCGCGACTGACGTCATCAAGTGGAAAGCCGCAATGGACGAGCCGCTCGTGAAATCCCAGCGTTGCCGGCGCGTACCACTCGGGGTAAAGAACCATCACGCCGTCGGGCGAGAGCCACCAACGGTCCATGACGCGACGCACCGGGTCGAGCCCGTACTTTCGTCGCAGGCGATTGATCGGACCGCGCAGCAGTGGATCGATGATCGCGTGGTCGATGACGGCGTAGCCGGTGCGAATCGCCCAGGCGGGCCGCGAGAACTCGAACCACCAAGGCGAAAGACGAGGCGGATCGTGCGCGGTCCGCAACAGCATCGGTTGCAGGTGAACGCTGACGAGCGGTGTGGACGGATCGGCATCGCGGTGGACCCGGGAGACAACGTCCAGCGGATGGGCGACCAACACGGTTTCGCCCGGAAGATGATGTCGAGCGATCACCTGCTCGTGGCCTTCCAAAAAGCCTCGAACCATCACGTGGAAGATCTGCAGCGGCCCCCGGATCGGATTCCAGACCGCCGCGTTACCAATCGCTTCGGAGAATTTTTCACGGCTGATTACAGGTTCGGCGATCAACCCCGACGCTTCGGCCAACTCGGCGTAAGGCTCGGCCAGCGAGATGACCACCTCGTAGCCGAGTCGCCGCAGATGGCGGCCAATGGCAATCATTGGATTGACGTCGCCGCGGGAGCCGGGTGCGGAGAGAATCGCGCGCAAGGTCTTACCGCTCGATCTGGTATTCGGTGATCTTCCGATAGGCAGTGGCACGACTGATGCCCAACAGTTTGGCCGCCTCGGGAACGCTTCCGCCGGTTCGTCGCAGCGCCTTTCGAATCAAACGGCTTTCCCACTCGTCGATCCGCAGGGTATCAAGCCGACTCAATCCCGTGTCGCGAAGGCCGAGATCATCGATTTCAATCCTTGGATCGTCAGCCATCACCACGGCGCTGTCGATGACGTTTCGCAGTTGTCGAACGTTGCCGGGCCAGGCGTACTGCAGCAGGCTATTGCGAGCCGGTTCGGAGATTCCCAAATCCCCACGCCCGTGCTGACGACGAAAGTGATCCATGAAATGGTCGATCAGCCGGTCCATGTCTTCCCCTCGCTCCCGCAGAGGCGGAACGAGCAGCTCAAAGACACTTAAACGATAGAACAAGTCTTCGCGGAACTTCTTCTCCCGGACAAACTCGGCAAGATCCCGGTTGGTCGCCGCGATCACCCGCACGTCGACCATCACCTCCTCGGTCGCACCCACGGGCAAAAAAGGATGGCCTTCGAGGATCCGCAGCAGTTTGGCTTGCCCCTCGAGTGTTAGCTCTCCGATTTCATCGAGAAACAGAGTTCCGGAGTGGGCTTGTTGGAACCAGCCAACGTGATCGCTCTCGGCGCCGGTGAAGGAGCCC
>JARFQX010000424.1 GCA_029287555.1 Rubripirellula sp.
AAGTCAGTGAGAGACCAACATGTTTAGCAAGATACTGATTGCCAACCGCGGAGAGATCGCTTGTCGCGTGATCAAGACCGCCCGCCGAATGGGGATCAAGACGGTCGCGGTCTACTCGGACGCAGACCGTGATGCACTGCATGTGTCCATGGCCGATGAGGCCATCCGCATCGGTCCGCCGCCCTCGGCGGAAAGCTACCTTGTCATCGATAATATCCTGCAGGCTTGCCACGACACCGGTGCCGAGGCGGTTCATCCAGGTTATGGCTTCCTGTCTGAGAATGCCGTGTTTGCTGAGCGGCTCGCTGAAGCCGGTATCGTTTTCATCGGCCCAAACGTCCACGCGATCGAATGCATGGGCGACAAGATCACCTCGAAAAAGCTCGCTCATGAAGCGGGCGTCAACACCATTCCAGGACACACCGACGTCATCGAATCCGCGGATGCCGCTGTGTCGATTGCCGGGAAGATCGGTTATCCCGTCATGCTCAAGGCGAGCGCCGGCGGTGGTGGCAAAGGCATGCGGATTGCACGAAACGATGACGAGTGTCGCGACGGATTCGAGCGAGCGACCAACGAAGCCCGTTCCTCCTTCGGCGATGATCGCGTGTTCTTGGAGAAATTCATCGAACAACCGCGGCACATCGAAATCCAGGTGATTGCCGACAAACATGGCAACGTAATCTATCTGGGCGAACGTGAGTGTTCGCTCCAACGCCGCCACCAGAAAGTCATCGAGGAAGCGCCTTCGCCTCTTCTGGATCCCGAGACGCGGGCGGCCATGGGAGCGCAGGCCGTGGCGCTGGCCCGCGCTGTGAACTACGAATCAGCCGGGACGGTTGAATGCATTGTCGATAATGATCGCAACTTCTACTTCCTGGAGATGAATACACGACTGCAGGTGGAGCATCCGGTCACCGAGTTTGTCACCGGGCTGGACCTCGTGGAACTGATGATTCGAGTCGCCGCAGGTGAACCGCTACCGTTGTCCCAGAGCGACGTGGAGATCGTGGGATGGTCCATCGAGGCCAGAATCTACGCTGAGGACCCATTCCGCGGATTCTTGCCATCGGTGGGGCGGTTGGTGCGCTTCGTGCCTCCGGAGGAATCCAGTTTCATACGTCTCGACACGGGCGTCTACGAAGGCGGTGAAGTATCGATGCACTACGACCCAATGATCGCCAAGTTGATCACGTATGGTGCGACACGCGACGCGGCGATTAGTCACATGCGCGAAGCTCTCAACAAGTTTTACGTACGTGGTGTTTCACACAACATCAGTTTTCTTGCTGCGTTGATCGAACACACGCGATTCCGCGAAGGGCGAATCAGCACCAACATGATCGCCGAAGAGTATCCGGATGGATTCCATCCGTCCGACCTGGTGCATGACGATCCGGGGATGCTGTTATCGGTGGCTGCATCGATTCACATTCGCTACATGTGGCGCGCGGCCGGCATCAGTGGCCAACTGCCGGGCTACGAACGGACGGTTGATCGCGATTGGGTTGTTGTCCTGGAAGGCAAGCTGCATCCGGTTCAAGTGGAACGCATTTCCGGAGGTCACCAAATCAATTACGGTGGCGAGCTATACGATGTGCTGAGCGACTGGCAGTTCGGCCAGCCACTTTTCAATGGCACCGTCAACGGCCAAGAGATCTGCATTCAGGTTGAGCGGCGGAATCTGCACTACCGGCTGTTTCACTGGGGGTCACAGGTGGACATCATGGTGCTGACGCAGCGCGCCGCCGAGTTGCTCGCCTGCATGCCGGTCAAGCAACCTCCCGACATGTCGCGGTTCCTGCTCTCTCCGATGCCCGGGTTGCTGACGCAGTTAAGAGTCGAGGTGGGCAACGAAGTCAGGTCGGGACAAGATGTGGCCGTGGTCGAAGCGATGAAGATGGAGAACGTGCTGGTTGCTCAGCGCGACGCGAAAGTCTCAAAGGTTCTCGCCGGAGTCGGCGATACTCTGGCCGTCGATCAGCCAATTCTCGAATTTGAGTAGTCAATTTGCAGATTTCCCAGGTCGAGCCAACGCAGTGCGGTTTCGAGAATCACCATGCCTTCAGCAGTAGGCATCGGAACTCAGATTTGGCGCGGCGGCTGCATCGTCTTCGGCGTTGTAGCGAAATTGCTTTGCAGCAGTCGTCTCGCAATCCGGGACCAGAATCTGGGAAATCTGCACCGACGCGGCTGATTTGCGGAGGTGTCGGAACCGAACCGTCTGAGCGGGCCGTCTCCGGAGCACGAAGATGGTGCACCCGAAAGGACCAACGTGTCGTACATTATCGCTTCGGTGTGCGCGGTGAACCCAAGAGGCATCGCGAGCGAGATGGCTGCCACAAGAAGCGCAAGAAAACACGAAGAACCCGATCTCAGTGCTCGCTGAGTGTCATCCAGTACTTTCTTACCTGAAGCTTCGCGGCGCCGAACTTGACGAGCAGTCCGGTCTCGCGGTGCCTCTTGGGTTCACAGCTCACACCAAAGCGCTGAAGTTGGACCAGCTTCTGTCTCGAACGGAATCCGCTTCGAAGCTTCGGTGGCGAGACCGATGCGACTTACTAATCTCGCGGGCTACTCACATTGATCGACTTCCCTGCTGGATCAAGAACAGCTTTCAACGGACGGTGATCACTCGTTGCCTCATCAACTGGGAAGTCACCTAAACGCACGATTACGATCGATGTCGCTCCCCGGTCCCTCGCAACTTGGCCGAAAAGACGAAATCGAGATTCTTCACTCACTCGTGAATGCTACTTACTCGACGTGGGCGAGCCAGTCAGCGTGCCAAGAGGCTTGAGCAGGTCTGACCCCATTTCCCAAACATCGCTACTTGATGAACCCGTTCTCCCGCAGCAGTTCGATGACGGCATCGGCACACTGGTCGATGCTCTGGTCGGTTGCGTCGAGTACCAGATCTGGTTGGTTCGGTGGTTCGTACTTGGCGGTGACGCCCGGGAAGTTTCGAAGTTCGCCAGCGTCGGCAAGCGCGTATTGCCCCTTGGTGTCCCGTTGGCGGCAGACTTCGATCGGGGTGGCGACGTGGACGACAAGAAAACGGTCCTCACCGATCAATTTGCCTACTTTTTGACGCACATCCTCCGACGGTGCGACGAACGAGGCGACGCAAATCAGGCCGGCGTCGTTGAGCGTGTCGGCCAGGTGAGCGCTGCGGCGCAGATTCTCACTGCGATCTTCGGCGGTGTAACCGAGATCTCGGCTCAAGCCGCGACGGAGAGTTTCTCCGTCGATCATGGCGACCGCGCGGCCCTGATCGAAGAGTTTCCGCTCGACCGCTTTGCCGATCGCGGTCTTTCCGCTCCCGGTAAGTCCGGTCAACAGCACGGTCGCCGATTTTTGTCCGAAGCGTGAGGCGCGCTCGTCGGCGGAAACTGCGGAGACGTCGCCGGCTTCGCCGCTCTGCCTTTCTTCTTCGTCCCAGATCGAACGGTGTTCCCCATCGCCTGCCTTATCCAGGATCATGCCGGCGGCAACGGTGGCGTTGGTGATTCGATCGACGATGATGAACGCGCCGGTGCTGCGATTGCGGCGGTAAGCGTCGAAATAGATCGGGGCCGAAAGGGAAATGCTCACGCGCCCGATCTCGTTCAACTCCAACTGCGGAGCGGGGCTGCGATGAAGCGTGTTGACATCGACTCGGTAGGTTAGCGTGTCGATCGTGCCGGGCAGCGTCTGCGTGGTCTGTTTGAAGAGATAAGTCTTGCCCGGCACCATCGAATCGGCGCCCATCCAAACCAGCATCGCGTCGATGCGATCGCGGCTCCGCGGTAAGTTGCCAGGACGGACGATCATATCTCCGCGGCTGGCGTCGATCTCGTCTTCCAGGGTCAAAGTGATCGAGAGCGGGGCAAATGCCTCGTCCAACGAGCCGTCAAACGTGACGATCTCTTTGACCTTCGATCGCTGGCGACTTGGCAGCACCATGATCTCTTCCCCTCTGCGGATGATCCCCGATGAGATCGTCCCGCAAAACCCTCGGAAGTTCAGGTCGGGTCGATTGACGTATTGCACCGGCATGCGGAAGTCCTGCAGAGTCCGGTCGCTGCCAATGTAGACCGTTTCCAGAAAGCTCATCAGCGTGCTTCCGCTGTACCAAGGCGATCGTTCGCTGCGGTCGACCACGTTGTCGCCGTTCAAGGCGCTGATTGGAATGAAGTGTAGGTCGGGAAGGTCGAGCCTCGTGGCAAAGGAACGGTACTCGTCGCAGATCTCATTGAACCGGTCTTCGCTGAAGTCAACGAGGTCCATTTTGTTGACCGCGACCACGACGTGGCGGATCCCCAGCAGCGAGACGATGAAGGAATGACGGCGTGTTTGCGTCAGAACACCGTGTCGAGCATCGATCAGAATCACAGCCAGATCCGCCGTACTGGCACCCGTCGCCATGTTTCGCGTGTACTGCTCATGCCCCGGCGTGTCGGCAATGATGAATTTTCGCTTGGCCGTGCTGAAATAGCGGTAGGCGACGTCGATGGTGATCCCCTGCTCCCGCTCCGCTTTGAGCCCGTCGGTCAATAGAGCTGGATCGAAGTTGCCACCGGTCGTTCCCACAACCTTGGAGTCGGCTTCTAGCTGCGTGAGCTGATCCTCGTAGATCATTTTGCTGTCGTACAGCAGCCTTCCGATTAATGTGCTTTTTCCGTCGTCCACCGAGCCACAAGTAATGAAACGCAGCAACTGCTTCCGTTCGTGCTGCTTCAAGTAAGCATCGATGTCGGTCGCGATCAGGTCGGATTGATGACTCATGGAAAGGACTTGGATGGGGGACTGCGCTTGAGGCGGTGGGGGTGGTAATCAAATGCGGCTTTGGGCGGACGTGGCAAATAACGACGTGCGGTGAAATCAGAAATAGCCGCGTCGTTTTTTCTCTTCCATCCCGGCACCACCCTCGTCCTGGTCGATGATGCGGCCCTGACGTTCGCTGGTCTTGGCTAGCAGCATTTCCTGAATGATCTCGGGCAAGGTCGTCGCTTCGCTTTCGACGGCACCCGATAGCGGGTAGCAACCGAGGGTGCGGAAACGGACCATCTTGGTCTCTTCTTTTTCACCGGGCAGCAGCGGCATTCGATCGTCGTCTCGCATCAAGAGAATGCCGTCACGCTCCACCACCTTGCGGGGAGCCGCCTTGTAAAGCGGCACGATCGGGATGTTCTCGAGGTGGATGTATTGCCACACGTCCAACTCCGTCCAGTTGCTCATCGGGAAGACCCGAATCGACTCCCCTTTGTTGACACGCCCGTTGTAAAGATTCCACAGCTCGGGACGCTGGTTCTTTGGATCCCAGCGATGCGACTTGTCCCGAAAGCTGAAGACGCGTTCTTTGGCTCGGCTCTTCTCCTCGTCGCGCCGAGCCCCTCCGAAAGCCGCGTCAAACTGATAATTGGTCAGCGCGGCTTTCAGTGCATCGGTCTTCATCAACTCCGTATGTCGCTCGCTATCCTCCCACGGCATGATCCCATGCTTGAGCCCTTCCTCGTTGGTGTACACGAGCAGGTCGAGCCCCAATTCCCTCCGTGCGTAGTTCTCTCGAAAATCGATCATCTCCCGAAATTTCCAGGTGGTGTCGATATGCATCAGGGGGAACGGTGGCTTGGCCGGGTAGAAAGCTTTGAGCGCCAGATGCACCAAAACGGCGGAGTCTTTGCCGATGCTGTAGAGCATCACCGGTTTTTGGAATTCCGCCACGACCTCGCGGATAATGTGGATGCTCTCGGCCTCCAGTTGCTTCAGGTGTGTAAGGGTGTAGTCCGACATATTGGCAAAGTTGAAGGGTTTCGGGGGCTCACGGAGGCGTCGAGTATAGACGGATGCCGAAGACTGCCTAGATGAATCGGTGGGCTGGAGCGATTGGCCCGATGGGCCGCGGCGGTGTCGCACCGCCGGACAGGCCGCTTCTCAACGGCGACCGTGCCCGGCCGCGATGAGATGGCCCGATCGAACCGCCATGGATTCGGCTCCCATTGGCTTGCAAAGCGTCGGGCAGGGTAACGAACTCAACCCCGGCGGGAAAAGGCCAGCTCGCGTGGCCCGGGACGCCGGGTAACGCCAGGGTGGATTTCATAACCCGACGCGTGAG
>JARFQX010000427.1 GCA_029287555.1 Rubripirellula sp.
TAATACGTCGTTCGGGCCGCTGAATCGAACCAGTAAGCTTGTCGACGTGAATCGAATCTTTCCCAGCGAAGGACAAACCACCTTGTTGGATCCATCACTTAAGTGTTGTGCCGCAGCCCGGTGCATCGCATGCCTTCTGGCGGTCAACTTACTTTCCATATCCGGCAGAGCCGAGCCCCGCGTTGACGCCACATCACATGCTCAGGTGGGCGACGGCCCACTGCACGCGTACGTAGGAACGATCTCACTGCCCGCCGATGGGCTTTGGAGGATTCGCGCTCCCGAAGCGGCGAATTCGATCCGCGAACTGTATCTCATGCCCAATCAGCCATCTCGGCTTCGGCAGCTGGGAAAAAGGATGTACGCGGCGCTGGAGGAACGGCAGATTCAATCCGGTCGCTGGCAGGTTCAAATGGGTTTTGAGGCATGTCGTCAATACGCACAGGAAGGAAATGGCTCGGGTCCGAAAGCGATTGGGGACTTAGCCGGCGATAAACGATGGGATTACGTTGCCAAGAGTTGGGACTCAGCACACTACCGCACCCGTGAGTTGAGCGATCTCCTTGATGAGCAGCCGCTCAAAGGTCCGTTTGTTCATTTGATCCCCGGCGTCCGCTTTGACTTTGCCGATCCGCAGCCTCGACCGGATCGTTCTGGGGAGGCTTCTGTTCCGGTAGAAGCAACTCCCCACAAAACAGTACGCAAGGCCGTCCCCAAGAAGAACCGAGCCGTGCTGGCTTTTGAGTTACGACCGTTTGTTGACGACGGGAAGCACTGGGTGCTCTACACCGACGGAAGTTGCGAGCGTGTTGCGATTGAACCTGAGTTGATCGAATCGCAACAAGCGAAGATTCGTCCAATAAGTGTCAAGGACCAAGCCAAAGCCGGCGGCAAGCGACCGAATCTCCAGTACACGTTGGTGTTGGTGGCCAGTGAACCGGTCGCCGATCCGCTCCAATTGAACGCTTCCAACCAGGTACTCGACCGAGATTTGGAGATTTCATGGGACACCGCAGCGGGTTCTGAATCCTCCTATGACGACCTTCGCAAGAACATTGACGACGCTCGAAAGTTTGCGTGGACTCCTTACTTGCTGGCGGGCAGTGGTGGCGTACTGAACATCTGGGACCAATCCGATCAAGCGAACCAACCAGACACGAATCCTCGTCGTACTCTTTCTATGTTCTCTGTCCTGGGCGGACGCGCTGCGATTGAAGAGACGTTGCAGTTGCAAGAATTGAGGGTGACCGAATCGGACGATGAGGCAACCATTGATGTGGATTCGTTAGCAGGCGTCGAAGTGAGGTCGCATCCGTTTGAAGAAATGTTGGGTGGCGAGGCCGGTGGCAGCCTCGAAATGGCTCAGTATGTTCCACCGGATCGTTTCTTCGTTTATATCGGCAAACCGGAATCGATCTCGGCCTTGCTGGATACCGGTGCGCCGTTCATTGCAAGCATGGGCACGGCGCTAACCGGCAACTGCCTCCACTACAACCTGGAAGCACGTTATCTGGCCAGACTTGGCATGACACGAGACTGGGTCGATACGGTGCTGAAGTCCGGACTCACAAGTGAGATGGCGGTGTTCACGCCCGATCTGTTCTTCATTGACGGGACCGATGTGACGATCGTGGCGAGGTTGAGACAGCCGCAATTATTGCGCGGGCTGCTTGGCTTACTTGGCGCATCAAAACTCGACACCGAAGCAGTACTGGAACTTCCCACCGGTTCGGGTAATCTCGCCTACCTCGCACTCCGCGGCGATTTGTTGCTGGCGAGCACGCATCGCGGCGAACTGCAACAGTCGATCGATTTGCTGGAGCAACGAGGCGAGGGCAGCCTCGGTTCGAGTACCGAGTTTCGCTACATGCTGACGCAGTTACCTGTCAACGAACAGACGCGAATTTACGCATACATGTCCGATCCGTTCGTACGACGCCTGGTAGGGCCTCGAGTCAAAATTGCGCAAAGGCGTCGAGTGCTGGCGAAAGCGAAGATGGAAGCGCTCACGGCCCGCGCCCTGCTGTCGCGTCTGGATGGACATGCCGAGCCTGATTCGCCGGCCGCATTGATGAGCAGCCAGCATCTGCCGCGCGGCTGGCAGAATGAACACGTCTCGATCGACGCCAGCGGATTGGTCCGTAGCGAGCACTACGATACTTTGCCTCGCATGCGAACCCTACCGGAAGTTCCGCTGCAGAAAGTGACGCCCGAGGAAGCAGAGGCCTACCGTCTGTACGTCGAGAACTACTCGAGATACTGGCGACGCTTTTTCGATCCGATCGCGGTTCGGTTGGACGAAGTGGGCCTGGACCAGCTTGAGCTGTCGACGTTTATCTTGCCGCTGGTCGACAATTCGGTCTACAACGGATTGAGAATGGTGGTGGCGCATCAAGATGACCAAACAACGCTTTCGGTTCCGATTGTCGAACCAACACCAGTGGTGCAGTTTTCGGCAAACTTGAAAGACATGGCGTGGCAACAGATCGCCGGGAATTTCTCCGAGTTCTTCACGCGTTACTCGGGCACAAGCCCTGCGATGCTGGACGATCTCGGACCCAGCGTGCACGTGGCGGTCTTTGACGCCGACCCGATCATTGCGATCGGAAGTGGGGACGTGTTCGGTGCTTTTGGTGGCAATGCATTGCGAGGTGGCGGCGACGAGATGCTGATGATCCCAATCGCGCTTTCCATGTTGACGCGGCCGTGCAGCATCATGGTCGAAACAAAATCACCGGAACGAACTTCGCAGTATCTTCGTCAGGCGGCCATGGGCGGAATCGGCCCCGAACGACGCACCCGCCAGTTCGACGTTTCGTTCTACCAGGTGGGCGATCGCGACGAGTGGATTTGGACACTGGATTTGTTTGGCGTGGTCAAATTGCGGTATGGCGTGGAAGTGGTTGGCAAGTATTTGGTGATCCGCAATATTCCGTGGTCCAGCGATGATCGAGTGGTCAGTGTCGTCCCGGCGGAATTGAATGCCGCCATGCTGCAGGCGTTCCCGTCGGCGTGCAAGGAGCAACTTCCCGGGCTCTTTGCTGCGGCATCCGATGCAAATCGCCGGGCCGTCATGTCGGGCCTGGGTAGGCTTTATCCCTTTATGTTGAGTGGGTCCAAGAGCGTTGAGGAAGCGGCCTCGGAACACCAGCGCTTGTTCGGCTTCTATCCTCGGCAACTCGGTGATGATCGGTGGAGTTGGCAGGATTACCGGATGGTCAGTGCCGACTTCGGCGAACCGACTCGGCAACGACAACCAGCATTCGATCCCAACGAACCATTTGGGCTGATGAACCGCATCGATTGGCTGCAACTGAACATGCAGTTTGAGCAAGACGGGCTGCGTAGTTCTGTTCGCTGGCGTCTGCGCTAATGGAAGTACGCTTTCTCGCCGATCTTGCTCACAATCGCGTATTTCTGTTTGCGAAATTTCGCCGAGGGTTCAGCTCCCTGGTATGTTGGGTTGGTGTCAGCTTGGGCAGTGGGCGTCGCTTACGTCATCGAAGAGATCGTGTGGAATCTCAAAGTCAAGGGACGTCCTTGTCCGGCCTGCGGACACGGAGTCCGCTTGAAGTCTTTTCGAGTGCACAACTCTTGCCCGAACTGTGGCGAGCAGCTTTGATTTCCTGCCCGGGTCCGGCTCACAGGCCTTGTTGCATAGAATCGAGACAACGATGAAACCGCCGTTGTTTCTGGCATCGTCGGCATCATTTGCTACGGTACACATATACATCCTCAACGCGCACATAGGCTTCAACACCTTCCGTTATTTGCACGCGCGTAAACGCCTGCATTTCACCATTCGGTCCGATGAACACCGGGCCCGCCTGGTTGTTCTGGTTTAGCATCACGCTGACGACAGTGCCCGCCGCGAACGGTGATCATGGGATGCGGCCGTCAAGGACCGGTACGCACCCCTGTGGCGCAGCTATATTTGTCGTTGCAACAGAGTTTCTTCGACTCACCGAAGTGCCACGTCACTAGCCCACGCAGACACCGCGCCACGATGCTGAGCAGCCTTTCGTCGACGGAATGGATCTTCTTGATTCTTGGCGCGCTGGGCATCGGCGTTTCCAAATCGGGTTTCCCCGGTCTCAGCATGTTCCATGTGGTGCTGTACGCATTCGTTTTTGGCGCTCGAGAATCAACTGGGGTCCTGCTGCCGATGCTGGTAGTCGGTGACTGCTTTGCGATCTACGTCTTCGGTCGCAAGGCCGTTTGGGCGCAAGTGCGGCGACTGTTGCCGCCAACCCTGTTGGGCATTTTCATCGGCTGGTTATTGATGGGCCAGCTTGACGAAACCATTTTCAAGCGATTGGTCGGCAGTATCATCCTGAGCCTGACCTTGGTCCAAGTCGTCAGGATCTGGAAGCCACGGTGGTTTGACAAAGTCCCGCACACGCATTGGTTTGCCTTCACACTGGGTCTGCTGGCGGGCCTGACCACCATGCTTGCCAACGCCGCTGGACCTGTCGTCGCACTCTATTTGCT
>JARFQX010000512.1 GCA_029287555.1 Rubripirellula sp.
TGTCGGGCCAACGCCCGGAGCATCCATTGCGAGACCGGTTGCTCAACACTCGGCCAAAGCAGGGATGCGCCGTCGGCAAGTGTCATCGACGGGTCGGAAATCAGGGCCGCGGGATTGGTGCCGGTTTGTGTGCCGAGCCCCTCGCACTGCGAACACCAACCAATCGCCGTGTTGAAAGAAAAGTGATGCGGGGTCAGTTCCACAAAAGATCTTCCACATTGGCTGCAAACCAAGTGTTGACTGTGGGTCAGGACCGTCCAATCCGCCTCATCACGCTCGGTGTCGGCAAGGGCCAGATCAAGTACGCCGACGCCGAGCGATAGCGCCTGCTCCACGCTGTCGCTGATCCGCGAACGATCCGAAGGATCAATCACGATTCGATCGACCACAACCTGAACTTTCTGCCTTCGACGAGGATCCAATGGCGGCGCATCCTCCAAGGCAATGGTTTGGCCGTCAACACGGACCCGTTGGTAACCGGCTGCACGCAGCGATTCCCACGTGTCTTTCGACGCCTCACCGGACCGCACGTCGATCGGCGCCAACAGCAGCGCCCGCGTTCGGGCCGGCAGCGACATCACTTTGTCGACGATTTGGTCTGGCGTCTGCGTCCCGATTGCATCGTGGCAGGTGGGGCAATGCATCGTGCCCAGGCGTGAAAACAGAACGCGGAAATAGTCGTAGATCTCCGTCACCGTTCCCACGGTGCTGCGCGGTGAGTGGCCCAGATTCTTTTGTTCCAAAGCAACGGCTGGTGACAGACCATCGATGCGTTCGACGTGGGGCTTTTGGACCTGGCCGATAAACTGACGGGCGTAGGAGGAGAGCGATTCGACGTAACGACGCTGCCCCTCTGCATAGATCGTGTCCATCGCCAGTGAGCTCTTGCCGCTGCCGCTGGGTCCACAGAAAACGGTCATGGCATCGCGCGGAAGATCGACGCTGACCGACTTCAAATTGTGTTCACTGGCCGCCTCGACGATCACGTGAGTCCGGGCCTTGGACGGAGCCTCCGCGATTTGCCGTGTCGAGTCCGCTTTCTTTTTTCTGGTGGAACGGCGTTTGACTCCGAGGCTCTTGGCCAACGCCGTCCCGGTGAAACTTGCCCGGCACTTTGCCACATCCAACGGACGCCCTTCGGCGACGATCTTGCCGCCGCCGGCGCCCCCCTCCGGTCCGAGATCGATGATCCAGTCGGCGGTCTTGATCACATCCATGTTGTGCTCGACGATCACGATCGTGTTGCCCCGATCGGCAAGCCCGTGAATGACATTCAGCAGCAATTCAATGTCGGCGAAATGGAGACCCGTCGTGGGTTCATCCAGCACGTAAAGGGTCTTGCCCGTTTCCCGCTTGCTCAATTCACGCGACAACTTGATGCGTTGGGCTTCGCCGCCCGAAAGTGTGGGTGACGGCTGACCAAGCTTCAGGTACTCCAGCCCCACGTCAACGAGCGTTTGCAGCTTGTCGGCAATCTTGGGAATGTTTTCGAATAGCGCCAAAGCCTGGGCGATGTCCATCTCCAACACGTCGGCGATCGAGTGACCCTTGAAACGGACGGCCAAGGTCTCTCGGTTGTAACGCTGTCCTTGGCAGACCGGACAGGTGACCCAGATGTCGGCCAGGAAATCCATTTCCAGTTTGTTCGCGCCATTGCCATCGCACGCGGCGCAGCGACCTCCGTCGACATTGAAACTGAATCGGCTTGCCGTGTAACCGCGAGTCTTGGCGTCGGGCATCCGTGCAAACAGATTACGAATCTCGTCGAACACCTTGACGTACGTCGCAGGGTTGCTGCGTGGCGTGCGTCCGATCGGTGATTGGTCGATCGCGATGGTCTTGTCGAGCAAGTCGAGTCCTCGGATCGTCTCATGCTTACCGACTTCGCATTCGGCACCGTTGAGCTCGTTGCGCAGCAGCGGCTCAAGAATGCCACCAACGAGCGAGCTCTTGCCGCTACCCGAGACCCCGGTCACGCAGACAACCGTTCCAAGAGGAATCGAAACGTCGATGCCTTGCAGGTTGTGGTGGCGGGCCCCGACGATGGTCAACATCGCCTCGTGATCAATCGTGCGCGGATCCTGGGGAGGCTCGATGGACCGCTTACCCGCCAGAAACTCTCCCGTCACGCTCTGTGAAGCTTTCTTGATTTCCGCGATCGGCCCGGCGGCGACAATTCGACCCCCTTTGACGCCGGGACCCGGGCCAAAATCGATGATCTGGTCCGCGGCCCGCATCGTGTCCTCGTCATGCTCGACCACGATCAGCGTGTTACCCGAGTCGCGAAGCCGCAGCAACGTGGCAATCAATCGATCGTTGTCGCGCGGATGCAAGCCAATCGATGGTTCATCCAGGATGTACAACACACCCGAAAGTCCACTGCCGATTTGCCCGGCAAGCCGGATGCGTTGCGATTCGCCACCGGAGAGCGTGGGCGCCGTACGCCCGAGCGTGAGGTAGTCCAGTCCGACTCCGAGCAGGAAGCCGATTCGCTGGCGGATCTCCTTGAGCACCTCGGCCGCAATCGTCGCCTCGGTTTCCGTCAGGGAGATTGCCTCAAAAAAACGATCCAGCTCGTCAATCGAAAGCTGACAGAGTTCCGGCAGCGTTAACTCGGGATTGTCGAGATCCTTCGCGCGGGTCAAAAAGGACTTCGACGCGGTTTCGATCGTCACCGAGGAAGCTTGAGGATTCAGTCGCCGACCGTGGCAGTCCGGACAGGCCATCGTGCTCATGTACTTCTCGAACTGACGCATCTGCATCTTGTTGCGCGTGGTCTTATAGCGGTCGAGCAGTTCCGGAATGAATCCGTCAAAGGAACCTGAGTAGCGTTTGGCCCGCCGCCCGCCTCTCCAAGTGAACTCCATCTTGCTGTCGGATCCCCACAACCAAACGTGCTTCGCTTGCTCCGGTAGATCTCGCCATTTCGCACCGAGCATCGTCCCTTCGGCCAGTTCGAGGGCCTCGTCCATGGCGTCGGCAACCCCGCGATAGATGTGACGTCGGTAGCGGCCCATCGCGCCCCATTGACCGAGTAGTTCAATGGCTCCCTTGCGTACCGACAGTCCGTCATTGGGAACCAGCAACTCGGGCACGAACGTGTAGAGACGGCCGAGCCCATCGCACGATTCACACATGCCTTGCGGACTGTTGAAGCTGAAAAGCTGCGGCGAGGGAGGCTTGAAGCTCTCGCCGCAGCTGCTGCAGGCGTACTTCGAGGAAAAGAGATGATCGTCCTTCGCACCACCCGCCGACGACGCGTTTGGTTCGGAACAGGAAACCATCAAAGTCGACTGGCCAAGCTTGAGCGCCAATTCGACCGCGTCGGCGATCCTGCCTCGGTCCCGGTCGTCCGGTCCGATGCGATCGACGACGACTTCGACGTCATGCCGGTGTTGACGATCGAGAGCCGGGGGATCCGAAAGCCGGATTGTTTCCCCGTCGACTCGGGACCACAAAAAGCCCTGTTTGCGAAGATCTTCGAAGAGGTCGCGGAATTCGCCTTTTTGGGCACGTACAAGCGGCGCCATCACCCACAGCGTTGTATCCCTCGGCAGGGCGAGAATCCGACCTGCAATCGCATCTTTCGACTGAGAGGTGATCCTGGTGCCACACTCGGGGCAACGCCCCCTGCCGACCCGCGCGAACAGCACACGCAGAAAGTCATAGATCTCGGTGATCGTGCCAACGGTGCTGCGCGGGTTGTTTCCCGAAGACTTCTGGCTGATCGAAATCGACGGACTCAGACCGGCAACGTAGTCGACGTCGGGCTTGGGCATCTGGCCCATGAATTGTCGAGCGTAGTTGCTCAGGCTTTCGACATAACGTCGTTGCCCCTCGGCATAGAGCGTGTCGAAGGCGAGCGAGGACTTACCGCTTCCGGAAACCCCGGAAAAACAGATCAACTCGCCGCGGGGCAGGGATAAGCTGACGTCGCGCAGGTTGTGCTCGCGGGCACCTTTGACCGTAATCTCCGTTGTCGTCATACCCTAGCCGGCCGTCCTCCGAGTGGCGTGATTCCACTATCACGCTAGATCGACGGACAGCCGGACGAAAGGGGTGGCCTGTCGGTCTCGACCGGCCCCGGACGGGCTCTAGGCGGCGGCGGCCTGCCTGGACGGCCTGCCGGCCGCCTCCTGCGCCATCACCTCCTCGGCAAGCGAGCGGTAATCCACCGCCCCATTGCTTTCCGGAGCGTATTGGAAGATCGATTGACCAAAGCTCGGGGCCTCGGCCAACCGAATGTTGCGGCGGATCCTGGTCTCAAAGAATTTCGCCGCTCGGAAGAACTCGCGTCCCCCCTTGCTAGCCTGGAAGAACTCGTCGATGTCCGTGCTGACCTCCGCTGCCAAGCGCGTGTTCGAGTCGTACATGCACAGCATCACGCCCGAGAGACGCAGTTGGCTATTGAGGCGACGTGAAACCACCTCGACCGTGCGGAGCAACTTGCTCAAACCGTGAAGCGCAAGGAAATGGGGCTGCAGCGGCAAGAACACCTCGTTGACCGCAACCAAGGCATTGACGGTCAGAACGCCGAGGCTCGGCGGGCAATCCAGCACCAGGTAATCGAATGGTTCTTCATCGTCTTGGAGCCGATCTCGAAGGATCATCTCGCGTCCGACTTCGCCCGCCAATTCCAATTCGGCTGCCGCCAGGTCCAGGTTTGAAGGAACGACCGAGATCCGATCGCTGACGGGTCGGCGGGCCTGCTCCAGGGACGCGTCGCCGCACAGCACCTCGTACATGCTCGGTTCCCCGTCATGGGCGGTAATGCCCAGATGGAGCGAGGCGTGGGCTTGGGGGTCGAGGTCCATCAAGCAGACACGGCGTCCCGAGTCCGCCAAGGCGGAGGCAAGGTTGACCGAACTGGTGGTCTTTCCGACGCCACCCTTCTGGTTGATCACGGCGATGGAACGCATGGCAACAGCCCTTTCTGTCGGTGGATCGGTTGTCCGATCGCAGTAAGTGTTCTGCAACTCGATTCTCGATGCCCGCAATGTCTGCTAAGCCGCAGCCCGCTGCATTTGCTGGTAGGCCAGCAGAACCTCGTAGAGATCTGAATCAATTCGGATCAGGTCATCGGCGAAGTCATCCAACCAGGCCCGCTGGTGTTTGGCCGCGTCCATCAGTAACGGGACAATTTTTCCCAGCGGCACCGCAACCGTTTTTGACTCAGCGGCTCCGGAGATTCGATCAAGCTCGCGCTCACGGTTCTCGGAGTGGTTGTCATCGGTCAGAACGCGAAGCTTTGGTTTCAGCATGGTTCGATCGGTCCGGGCTCTCAAAGGATGCGGTCGGGAAGGGGATCGGAAACGAGACGGCAGACCGTCTCGGCTACCGCGTCTGGTTTCCACAGGTGGTATCGACTTTGACGATTAGGAAAGTTAAGGCAATTTTGACGATTTCCTGGATTCTCCTTGTGCGCCTTCATTCTGATACCACTCCAGCTGCTTTTTGTCATCGATTTGATATCTCCGGGGCCGAGTGTCGCGGCCCTGACTGGAAGATTCAAGCCTGTTTCACGGTGAAAGCGTCGATCTGCACCAATCTGGCACGGTCAATGCCAACCCGAGAAGGCGACCGGTTGCACGTGCCGGTGATTTACCGACCCAACAAGGAGCCTTTTGATGCGGACCACCCTGATCCTCGCCACGGCGATGACCTCAATTTTCAGCTTCGGCGCCGCCCCCGCCCAAGCCTCTCACGACACGCCGCTGGCCCGCGCTGCCTGCGCGTACCGAGATTCGGTGCGGCACTTTGGTCGTGAGCTGAACTCCCAGCCGCGTTTGAGCCACCGTGAGCGACGTCTGGGTCACGAGTTGGTCGACGCGGCAAATCGGCTGTACATCGTCGCGCGGCATCCCCATCAACACCACCGATTAGGCGCTGCTTGGTACGACGTTGACGTCATGCATCGACAAGTTGAGGTGGTGCTGTTCAATCACCCGGGCTGTCCGCTGTACGTTGCCTTGCGGCCTTGCTGGAACGAGGTGCTCTGCGCTTCGAACGACCTTGTCCGTCAACTTCGGTTGAGCGGATGCCTGGGCCACGGACATGGCCACGGGCATGGACACGGAGAGCACCATGGTCACGCTCCCCGTCACCCTCGAATCGGAAGCCCATGGGTGGGTTATCCCGGTTTTCCGGGCTATCCGAGTGCGGGGGTGATTGCCAGGCCGAGTTTGCCAACGGCAACACAGCCCAGCTACCGCTATCGTGACGCGGTGGTGCCGTCTTATCGCTATGGCAACTACGCTCACGCGGTCGTGCCACCGGCTTCCAAGGTCCTGCGATCACCGAGTGAGCGGCGAATTTCCGAGTCGGAGGCAAAGATCCAGCGAGCGCGAACTCGTGTCGAGGTTGATCTGGGCACGATCGGTGCGTTGCTCTCTCGCGCGATCCGCTAAGAGACTCAAGCCGCTGAGGGAGTGAGCGTGATAGCGGATGCGAAGTGACTCCCCATCGGAAAGCGTTCGACAGCGATAGAAAGCCCTCGTTGGCATGATGAGGGCGCTCACTCCCCTCAGGGATGTGGAGGACTCCAATCCCATCCCCTGCAGGGAGAAAAACTCGGCCCCCAGGCGGGCCGTTTGGCGTGTATTCCCGCGGAAACAGTTTGCTTGTGGTAGCTTCTCCCGTTACCATCGTGAACATTCGGTTGGGAAGAAGATCGCTTCCAATACCGCTTTTCTTCGGAGTGCTCAGCGGGCAATTGACACTCCAACGCGTTGTTAGCTTCTTAGTTTGGGACTCGTGATGCGCGCAAAGTTTCTGCCCGTGCCAACATTCCCGTTGTTGGCTTCTTGGGGGATGGTTCTCGTTCTCGTCTGGTCCGCATCGTTGGAGTGTTACGGCGGCAAGTTTCCGGCGGCCAGTGGACGAGAAGTGCGAGCGATCCGCAACCAGATTCGGGCGGCTCAATTCCTTTCGCACGCCACCTTTGGTCCAACGCAAGAGATGATCGAGGGGCTGGCGGGCCGGATTGGGCAAATCGGCTATCGGCGGGCTTGCGAGGAATGGATCGACCAACAGTTTGCTCTGCCGATGACTTCGCACGCCGAGGTGGCGCGAGACATCTTCCAGGCGGACGGTCGCGAGGAAGACACCCAGGGCGTCGGGATGCAACTCTATCGCTACCAGGCCTGGTGGCACATCGCCTTGACGGCCGAGGATCAATTGCGCCAGCGCGTCGCGTGGGCGCTTTCTCAGATCTTCGTAATCAGTGATAGCGGGGTCGGTTTCAACAACGACGATCGTCGCAACAAGGGAAATGGCGAGCAGACGATCACCGATTGGATGGGCATGAGTGATTACTACGACATGCTCGCCCGTCACGCTTCGGGCAACTACCGGGATCTGCTCGGCGATGTCACGTTTCACCCATGCATGGGCGTCTATCTGAGCTCGTGGCGCAATCGCAAGGCAAATGTCTCCGCCGGCCGATGGCCCGATGAGAACTATGCTCGTGAAATCATGCAGTTGTTCTCCATCGGGCTGTACAAGCTGCGCCAGGACGGTCGTTTGGCAGTCGATGAGAACGGGAATCTGATTCCCACCTACGACAATGAGGGGATCACCGAACTGGCCCGATTGTTCACCGGTTTCCGTTCGTTTCACAACACCAGCACCAGTTTCTACACCGGGCGGAATCTTGGCGACCCGATGCAGATGTACTTCCGCGAGCACGACAACAACTACAACTACCGCGAAGATCCGAACAATCCGGGCCGTCCCGATCCAAACGCGCCGGCCAGCAAAACACTCTTTGGTATCACGCTTTCACCCCTGCCGGTTCCATTGACGGACGAGGCAGCCTTGGCTGAGGTTAACGAGGGCTTGGACGTCATCGCCAACCACGACAACGTGCCACCGTTCATCAGTCGGTTGTTGATCCAGCGGTTGGTCAAGTCGAATCCATCGCGTGGCTACATGCGTCGAGTCACGAGAGTTTTTCGAGACAATGGCCGAGGGGAACGTGGTGACATCCAAGCGGTGATCAAAGCAATTCTGCTGGATCCCGAAGCGATTCGTGGCCAACGGTTGGTACGCCGCAAGAATCCGTTAGCGGTCGATGTGGTCACTCGCGGTACCGAACACAGCCGTTTGCGCGAACCAATTCAGCGGATCACTTCGATGATCCGTGCGCTTCGTCCTCGGAGCATCTATCCGTACGAGTCCGGTGGCAATCCGCCGCAAAAGCTCGATCCCCGCACCGGCGAACCATTCATGATGCTCAACCACGGCATCCAAGGCGACTTAGGTCAGATGCCGTTTCGGGCGCCGAGCGTGTTCAATTACTACCTCCCCGATTATCAGCCACCGGGCGATTTGCTCGGTTATAACCCGTCGCGGCGGATTCCCGGCGACGCCTTGTACGCGCCCGAATTCCAAGTGCTAAACGCCGTCACGGCGAATCGTTTCATCAACCGAATCAAAGGGTACACGCGAAGTCGGTACGTGCAGAACAACATGCGTCGAGGACGATGCCGGATCGTGTTTGATTTGAGCGAGGAATTGGAGTTGGCCAAGAACAACGACAATCTGCCCGAGATTCTTCGTCGATTCGACCTCTTGCTCTGCAACGGAAGCCTTCGCGAGGAGACCAAGTCCAGCATCATCAATGCGATCACCTCCGAGAGCACGTCGGCAAGTCAAAACGTGGCCCGGGTCGAGGAAGCCCTGCTGGCGGTCCTGATGTCGCCCGATTGCGCGATTGAAAACTAGAAGTTCGTTGGGCTGCCGCGTCCGGCAGCACTTGCACCTTGCCCCTCCTCTCCGACCGTCCCAACGGAGATCTTCATCGTGTCCCAATCCATGTCTTCGCAATCTAAGTCTGAGTCAAAGGCATCGCGCCGCTCTATCCTGAAAGCTGCTGCGGCCGGCTGCGGGATGATGACGCATACCTCGGTGATGTCGACGCTGTTGAATCTGCAGTTGACCAAGGCCGTTGTTGCTGATAATTCGCCCACGGACTACAAGGCACTCGTTTGCCTCTTCCTGTTTGGCGGCAACGACGCCTACAACATGCTGATTCCTCGGAACAACGCTTCGAGCGTCAATCCGACGGAGTACGATGACTACGCCGCGGCTCGCGGCGGGTACGATGACGGGGCGAACAATCCAGGAGGTTTGGCGCTCAACGAAAGTGATCTGCTGGCGATCAACAACCCACCGAATCTTCCCGGTCGCAGCTTTGGATTACATCCGGGTTTTGGTCACGAGGCGCGCACCGAGAAAGACGCCAGCAACGAATGGATTGATAATGATCTGGGTGTCGGGGGAGGGATCGCCAGGCTCTACAACGAAGGCAAGTTGTCCTTCCTGGCGAACATCGGTTCGCTGGTCGAACCGACCACACGCACCGACTACAACAATCGGAGCAATCTCCCGCTCGGTTTGTTCTCGCACGCCGATTTGCAGCGTCACTGGATGACCGGTGCGCCCCAGACTCGATCTCAGATCACCGGTTGGGGTGGACGACTGGCCGACCTGTTTAATGCCACGAATTTGAATCCGCAGGTCTCGATGAACATCTCAATCAACGGAGTGAACATCTTTCAAAACGGCGGTGCAGTCGTTCCCTACACGATTGGAGAGGGTGGCGCGACGCAGGTCAGCAATTACAACACCGGAAACCTACAAAACCGAATCTTCTCGAAGTATGTCGATAACATTCTGGATCAGACGTACTCCGATTTGCTGGAGAAATCGTTCGCCGAGTCGCATCGCGGGGCGATTGACGCGGCCATCGAATTTAATCGACAAGTTAACAGTGTCGTGATCAACACGCCCTTCGATCAAGGCGATTCACTGAGTCGGCGGATGAAGAAGATTGCCCAGGTGGTCGCGGCGCATTCGGCGCTGCAGCAGTCTCGCCAAGTGTTCTTTGTTTCGCTTGGCGGATTTGATAATCACTCGGGACTGTTACCCGCTCAGGAAAGACTTTTGCCGCAGATCAGTCGCGCGTTGAGTTCGTTCTACGCTGCCATGGAGGAGATTGGCTGCCAGAACGACGTGGTGACCTTCACCGCATCGGACTTCGCCCGGACCCTCGGTACCAACGGTCAGGGTTCCGATCACGCCTGGGGTGCGAATCACTTGATCATGGGGGGCTCGGTCGACGGTGGTAAAGTCTTTGGTGACTTCCCAATGTCGTTGTCTTCACCCCAAGATCCGACCTACGGCAATCTTGATTTGGGACGGGGGCGACTGATCCCCACCACCTCGGTCGATGAAATGGCCGCGGAATTGGCCATGTGGTTTGGCGTCGACAACGCGACGGATCTGAAGACCATCCTTCCGAACATCGAGAGCTTTTATTCCTACTCGGGCGGTCAGGCACCGGTCGGGTTCCTGATGTAGCTTGGCCTCGAGACGGGTATCCTCGTTGTCTTGAGTTGATCGGGATGTCCGGGAATTCGAAGTAGGCCGAATCAAGCGAAACGCTGATCCGGCTTCGAGTACCGAGGCTTCAAACAACGATTCAACGCCGAGCAAGAACCATTGCCGGATCGGCGTCGCTGCGCTCCTTGATGCCGACCTACGAAGCTCATTCCAGTTGTAGAGCCCTGTTCCAGCCTCCCTTTGGATCCTTGCATGGCTCAAACTGATTGAGCATCCCTGATGTCGATGGAAGGCCGGGGCGGCACTTCGCTTGGCCGTGGCCGGGCCTTGGGGACTTGCCCGCGTTCGTCTTTTCCGCGTTCCTCTTCCCCGTCCGCCTGGCCAGCGATCGTTGGGGAGGGAGCGTTGACGACGGCAATCGCGTCGCTGCCAGCTCGAATCCAGCCTTGTTGGGTGGGCCCGGCTGATACCTGAAGCCAGGAGCCTCGGCGGTCCAGGACGGTCACAAGCTTGCCAATGCTGTTGTCGATTGATCGTAGTTCCGGGAATTCATCTCCATCTCCCGCCCGCATCGTGACCGCGGGCGAGCTGATTACCGCCACGTCGTCTCGCGTGAACTCCGAAATGCGGAGCAGGTAAGAGCCGCCACATAGCAGGGCCAGCACCCCCGCGAAGATGGCTGGGCCAATCCAACGATGAAGGATCTTCAATGCTCGTCCGCTGAGCGCCAACCAGAAGACCAACCAGCCAACGAAGAAACCAACCAACATGCCCGTTGTCGGAATCCATCGAAGCAAACCGTCGTTGAATGCCCGAACGATCGACATCAAGCTCGTTTGCGCCGGTGCATCAGACGATGCGGTAGACGATGCGGTCGCTTCGGCACTGGTCAATCGTTGATGATAAAGCGAATGTTCAGGCCGGAGCCTCAAGGCGCGTCGGTAGTTGGCAATCGCCAATCCGACTTGATCGGCACCCATGGCCGCTTCCGCAAGGTTGAAATAGAGACGATCGTTCTTGATCCCGGCGTCGACAAGCAAGCGAAAGGAATGGACCGCTTGATCAAACTGTTCTTTTGCCTCGGTGCGATCGGGATTGTCGACGGCCGATCGGAAGGCATCGACGCCTTCGGCCAACAAAACACGTTTTTGATCGGTCGACAAGTTGATCGCCGCGGCGCGAAGCGTGGTGACCTGGCCGAAGCCTAGCACGACCAAGGCAATCCAGCCGGTGGCCACGGATGAGCCGAACGAGGGTGCGCT
>JARFQX010000127.1 GCA_029287555.1 Rubripirellula sp.
CGATCCCGCGGGCACCGCCGTGGTCAGGAACAAACGGTCATTCCAGATCACCGGACAGGACCAGCCCTCCCCTTGAACTTCGATGGACCAGGCGACGTTCTTCTCCTCGTCCCAAGTCTCCGGATGACTTGACCGAGCGACGCCATCCATGCGGCTTCCCCGGAACTGCGTCCAACGGTCGGCCGTTGCCGCAGTCGATCCGGCGAAAACGATTGCGATCGAGACACACCGGATCAAATCACGAATGACTCGGCAAGGCGATGGTCGAACGTCATTCTGGCAGTTCATCAAAATCACGTTCTCTCTCCTCGAAGTCTCAACTCAAGTTCACCGTAAAAAACGGAAGAAAAGTTCCCGATCACAATCTGATTGTCACCGTCGGAACGAAACCCCCGACCAGATCATCGTAACGGGGTGTCGAGACGCTGTGTGACACTCCTTTTTCGCCCCCGCATCGAGGTAGTCCCATCCGCGCACAAGCGTGCCGCTCCAGGTCGGCGTCGGGCCACTAAACAGGAGGCGCCTGTCCCGGTGTTGGGTCACTGTACCGGTGTTGGGTCACTGTACCGGTGTCAGCCTGCTAACGCCGTGTCAAATTATGGGGCGATCTGGTACGACGGTTGCAGCAATACTTGACTTCCGGCTGATGCTCAAATGGTTTCCAGTAAGCGTCGGCTGCAAGACGGTCGTCCACGGAGGTCGGAAATGAACGCCGCCAGATTGATCCTCAAATCCGTGCATCACGGTAATACGCGTGCAGTTGCGGAGCGGATTGCCAAGATTCTCGGTGCGCCGATCACTGATCCCGACGAGTCGTTACCGTCTTGCCTGAGCGACGCGAGGCTAATCGGATTCGGTTCGGGTATCTACTATGGCCGTTTCCATCGCTCGCTTCGCCGCTGGATTGCGAATCTGCCGAACGACTATGGGGTTGGACGTCTCGCTTTCGTCTACTCGACCTCGGGCCTGCCGTTTCTTTCCGCAATCTATCACAGGCCATTGGTTCGAGCCCTAGAAAGACGCGGTTTCGAAGTCGTTGGTGAGTTCGCCTGTCGGGGGCATGACAGCTTCGGACCACTCTGGTTGGTGGGCGGAATCAACCGAAAGCATCCTGACGCAGACGACTTGTCCCGCGCGGAGTCCTTTGCCTCTGGCATTGCGCGATTAACGCGCGAGAAGTTTTCCAGCATCCAAGTTCCCAGCATCCAATTGGGCGCGGAGCGAAGTAGCGCGAAGCAAAAGCGGCCTGGCTTGTCACCAACTGGTATCCCCGCGAATCGATGAGGAAGACGAGATGATTGACACATCAAAAATGAAGGACCCTTGGATGGTGGCAGTTTGGCCAGGCATGGGTCAGGTGGCAATTAGCGCCGGCTACTACCTAATGGCCAAATTGGAAATGGAGCATGTTGCCGACTTTGCCGCGGATAATCTGTTCGACGTTGAAGCCGTTGAAGTCAAAGACGGACTGATCGCTCCAGCCCGCTTGCCCAAGAATCGCATCTACGCCTGGTCCAATCCGGATGGCGACCACGACCTGCTTGTCTTCATTGGCGAAGCTCAGCCGCCGGTCGGCAAGTATCTTTTTTGCAACCAGTTGGTGGAATTCGCCTCGAAGTTGAACGTCGCTCGAGTGGTCACGTTCGCCGCGATGGCCACGGCGATGCGGCCCGAACAGCCCTCGCGCGTCTTTTGCGCGTCAACCGATTCATCGGTGTTGGACGAGTTGAAGGAGGCAAGGTTAACGACCCTCGAAGATGGAAACATTGGCGGGCTCAATGGCCTGCTCGCAGGTGCCGCCGCCAACCTTGGCATCCCAGGTATCTGCCTGCTCGGTGAAATGCCTCACGTGTTCGCCCAATTCCCCTACCCCAAAGCCGCGCTCGGTGTTTTGAGAGCCTTCACCAAGATGACCAAGATCGAGCTCGACATGGCCGAGTTGACTTCCCAGTCGGAACTGGCTGATCAGCACCTGGGAATCCTCTTCTCCAAAATGGAAGCCGCGATGGAGCAGCGTGGTCGCTCCGAAGAAGAAACGGAGTTCCCGAGTGAAACCTACGCTCAAGAGGGCCTCAGTCCCGAGGATCAACAGCGGATTGAAGTCCTGTTCGAAGCGGCCAGGAAAGACCGGTCTCGCGCCTACGAGCTTAAACGCGAGCTTGATCGACTCGACGTCTTCGCCGACTACGAAGACCGCTTTCTCGATCTCTTCAAGCAAGACATCTGACCCGCTCGGCTGCGAATCCGAATGGATCGATTCCGCTCCCATCAAGAAATCGGTGAACCATCGCAGAGCATTCGCGGTAGAACAGGATGCGTATCAGGAGGGTGAGGAAGAACCCTCCCCTTAGGATCGACCCTCCCGAAACGGTAGGGTGATGCAATTACGTCGTGTAGGCCCGCCAACTTAAAAACTGCACAACCTCCGCGTTGGGGGGCCGTGATGTGAGGGAGCGAAGAATCTTGACCCCGGGTGAGACGAGGGCTAGCATCGAAATCACGGGCTTTTCATTTTCATGCCATACCGCTTTCTAATCGCCGCTGCGATGCTGTTTTCAGCATGCTTCTATGCACCGCCGCCCGTTTTGGGCAGCTGTGGAGATTGGCTTGCGCATTCAGATCTTCCCGAAGCAGGGCAGGAGTCACGAGTCACCGAGTCCGCTGCGCCGGCATCTCTGCCTCCGCGGCAGACCCCCTCGCGTTCGTGCGACGGCCCAGGCTGCCGTCAGGCTCCGATCGCACCGGTACCATCACCTTCCTCGCCGAATTCGGATTCGCGTCTGGTCGATTTGGCTTTTTGGTCGAGCCCTGAGGTGACAGTGGATCGGTCAGCCAGTCGAGTTCTTGTTGACGAGTCGCTGGTGTTTCCTCGCGGCTACGTGCTGAACATCGATCGGCCGCCTCAATCCTAGCGGTTTCCCGCGGAAGAGCTCCGAAGCGAGGCTCTTGCCGGCGACCCGACCGCGGCAGGTCTGCTCACTGAGCGGATTTCTGCTGTGATTCGCGTGGCGTTCTGACGCGCCACGCGACCAGTCGTATCGCCTTTGCCAGAGCCGATTCGACTTTGTCATGAAAGTCGGAGAGTCAGATATCGAAACTGCGAGGACCCCGATGGTCTGCTGATGGTTTTTGGTGTCTGACGCCCTTTTCCGGGCGCCTGCGTGCATCTTCCCGCGTGGACTTCTTTGTCGGCACGTTGACTTGATTCGTCGAGTCGGCGTGCAGTCGCTCCGCGGTGGTTCCCGACTCGGCTGCCGCGCGATCGCTCTTCCCCTCGACAACTTCCCGCCTGGATTCCACCGCATGTCGTCGACTACCGCCGGATCGGCTCCTCCGACTGTCGCGAAGAAGAAGTATGTTCGCGCGGTCGGGCCGCGTTTACGGAAACTGCTTTACTTCATCTTTGTTCTTGTCGCGATTCTCTTTGCCAACGCGGGCTACCTCGCCACCATCACTTTCTTGGAATGGTACACGGGCGAGACCTACCAGGACTTCTTCTACCAACGGATGTTTCTGGTTCATCTGGCGTTGGGGCTGTTATTGATCCTGCCGCTAATCATCTTCGGCTTTACCCACATGTGGATATCGAAGGATCGGCGGAATCGGCGGGCGGTTCGCATCGGCTACGCTTTGTTGACGATTAGTCTGCTGGTGCTAGCGACCGGCATCCTGCTGATGCGCGTCAGCGGATTTGACTTGAAAGAACCCTACACGAGGAACGTGGTCTATTGGCTGCATGTTGCCTGTCCTCTAATCGCGGTCTGGCTCTATTGGCTGCACCGGCTGGTGGGTCCGCGAATCAAGTGGCGAGTGGGGTTAGCGTTCGGCGGGATCTCGGCGGCACTGATCGCGCTGATGGTTACTCCGCAACTACAGGATCCTCGCAAGTGGAACGCGCAAGGGCCGCAGTCCGGTGCGCAATACTTTGAACCATCGCTGGCCCGCACGTCTTCGGGGAACTTCATTCCCGCCAATGCCCTGATGAACGACCAATACTGTGTCAAGTGTCACGAGGACGTTCACGAGCAATGGAGCGACAGTGTTCATCGCTTCAGCTCATTTAACAATCCGCCTTACCTTGCCAGCGTCAGTGAGACGCGCGAAGTCTCGCTGAAGCGGGACGGATCGGTTCAGGCGTCACGTTGGTGTGCCGGTTGTCACGACCCGGTGCCGTTCTTTTCGGGTGCCTTCGATGATCCCGACTTCGACATGCTCGACCATGCGACCGCCAAGGCGGGCATCACCTGCACGGTGTGTCACGCAATCACTCACGTCAACAGTGTGCGGGGCAACGCCGATTACACGATCGAGGAACCCCTGCATTATCCCTTCGCATTCAGTGACAATCCGGTGCTGCAGTGGATCAACAATCAGCTGGTCAAGGCGAAACCCTCGTTTCACAAGAAGACCTTCCTGAAGCCCTTCCACAAGACCGCTGAATTCTGTTCGACGTGTCACAAGGTTCATCTGCCCCAAGCGCTGAATCACTACAAGGAGTTTCTCCGCGGCCAGAACCACTACGATCCTTACCTGCTCAGCGGGGTATCGGGCCACGGTGCGCGAAGCTTCTATTATCCACCCAAGGCGGTCGACAACTGCAACAAGTGTCACATGCCGCTGGTGGCGTCGAACGATTTCGGCGCCAAGCTGTTCGAGGGAGCGACCGAGTTAAGCGTTCATGATCACCTCTTCCCATCGGCTAATACCGGGATCGCGTGGCTGCGCGACAAGGACCTGGTCATCAAGGCGCACCAGGACTTCTTGAAAGACAACCTCAGGGTTGACATTTTTGGCATTCACGAAGGCGCGGAGATCGACAGCCCGCTGATTGCTCCGCTGCGTCCGCAGGTTCCGGCGCTTCAGCCCGGGAAGACGTACCTGCTCGACACCGTGATCCGCACCCTGAAGCTTGGGCACTTGTTCACTCAGGGAACAGCCGACTCAAACGAAGTTTGGTTGGACGTGAAAGTGAAGAGTGGCAATCGGGTCATCGGCCGTAGCGGAGCCATTGACCCAGATCGTAACAACGAAGTCGACCCGTGGTCGCACTTTGTCAACGTGTTCATGTTGGATAAAGACGGCAACCGAATCGAACGCCGCAATGCCGAGGACATCTTCACACCCCTTTACAACCACCAGATTCCGCCGGGCGCTGGTCAAACGGTCCATTACGAATTGCGAATCCCGGAAGATGTCACCGAGCCGGTCACCGTCGAATTGAAACTGCAGTATCGCAAGTTTGACCAGCGATACATGGACTTCGTTGCCAAGAAGAATGAAAGTCTGGGTCAGGTGATTCGCGGGCACCAGCCGGGCACCGACTATGTCAATCGGCTTCCGGTTACCACGATCGCCACGGACTCGCTGACGTTCCCCCTCGAAGGAAGCGACATTTCGGTCGAAAACGACGATCGCGGCATTCCCGAGTGGGAACGCTGGAACGACTACGGGATCGGACTGTTGCTCAAGGGCAAGGCCGAGTTGCGGCAAGCTGAGGCGGCGTTTCGTGAAGTCAAGAAACTCGATCGCTGGGATGGTTCGTTGAACCTCGCTCGCGTCCTAAACAGGGAAGGAAGACTGGATGAGGCCGTCGAAGAACTCAGGCTAGCCAAGCAATACGAAGATGTCGAAGGCTTCCCCGTTTGGACTTACGCTTGGCTCAGCGGCATCGTCAACGCCCAGCAAGGCAATCTCGAAGACGCGGAAACGAACTTGCGAAGCGTATTGGAAGACAGTTCCGAGGAGATGCAGAAGCGTGGTTTCGACTTTAGCCTCGACGTGGAGGTGATCAACGAACTCGGCCGGACGTTGTTTGACCTGGGTAACCGTCGAGAACGTCAGCAGCGTTCCGATGAAGCGCAAGAAAAGTTCCGCGAGGCGGTCGAGCAGTTCCAGTCAGCACTACGAGTGGATCCCGAGAACGTGACCGCTCACTACAACCTGCAGTTGCTGTATGAACGGCTAGGCGATCAGGAGTTGTTCGCCAAGCATCAACGGCTGCACGAGCGGTACAAGCCGGACGACAACGCGGAAGGTCGGGCAGTTCGTCTGGCTCGCGAGAAGTATCCGGCGGCCAATCAGGCGGCCGAAGCGGTCGTCAAGTATTCGCTCTTCCGCGAGGGTGCCCCAGGGCTCGACACCACCGTCACCATTGCCGGCAATGAGGAGCAGTCGACTGATGTCAAATAGAGAGAATATGGATACCGAATACGAAGAAGATGTTGAGTATCGTGACGATGCGATCATCGGCAAGGCGTTTCGATGGTCGCTAGCGGCGATCTTGCTGTTGGTCATCGCCGGCGGGACGACCGCCTACCTGCTCACACGTCCGGAGCCTGAACCCCCGGTCCGAGAGACAAGACTCGCGCCTGTCAAGGTTCGCGAGGTCGAAGAGGTGCAACCTCCCAAGGTGACCTTCACCGATATCACGGATGATTCCGGAATCGCCTTTTACCACAACAATGGGGCAACGGGCGAAAAGCTGTTGCCCGAGACGATGGGCGGCGGGATGGCCTTCTTGGATTTCGACAGTGACGGCGACCAGGACTTGTTGCTGGTCAACTCCCAGGATTGGCCGGACGACGAGCCAAGTGGTCGCACCACAACATCGGTTCTTTACCGAAACGACGGCGGTCGATTCAACGATGTGACCGAAGGCTCGGGACTCGATGCCTCTTGCTACGGCATGGGGGCCGCCGTGGGAGACTACGACAACGACGGAAAGGTCGACATCTTTCTGACTGCGGTGGGAGAGAACCACCTCTTCCATAATCTCGGTGACGGTCGCTTCGAAGATGTTACCGCAACGGCGGGGGTCGGCGGGGAGGCGGATCGTTGGAGCACCAGTGCCGGCTGGTTTGATTACGACATCGATGGCGACCTGGATCTGTTTGTCTGCAACTACGTGCAGTGGAGCAAGGCCTACGACATCAGCCAGAAGTTTCAACTGGTAGGGGGAGGCCGCGCCTACGGGCGACCTCAAAACTTCGAGGGAACTTTCCCGTACCTGTATCGCAACGAAGGCGACGGGACGTTTACGGACGTCTCGGATCAAGCCGGTGTCCAGCTTCGCAACCCGGCGACCGGTGTGCCGCTGCAAAAGTCACTTGGGTTGGCTTTCTGCGACCTGGATGAGAACGGAACGCTCGATGTGCTGATCGCCAACGATACGGTCCAAAACGTTCTGCTTCGTAACAACGGTGACGGAACCTTTAACGACATCGGCGCATTGTCGGGGATCGCGTTTGACGCCCAGGGAAACGCACGCGGCGCGATGGGTATCGACGTGACAACGGTCCGCGGCCAAAAGGCGATGGCCGTCGCCATCGGCAACTTCTCCAATGAGATGACTGCCTTCTACGTCACGCGCGCTGGGCGAACACAGTTTGTCGACGAGGCGATCTCGACGGGCCTCGGTCCCAATACGCGGCTGCAGCTTACCTTCGGTTTGTTTTACTTTGATTACGACCTGGACACTCGGCTCGATCTGCTGTGTGCGAACGGGCATCTGGAGGAAGACATCAATCGCGTGCAACCGAGTCAGCATTATGAGCAACCGCCGCAGTTGTTCTGGAATGCGGGTCCCCAGTACGGAACCGAGTTCCTGCCGGTCTCCTCGCGGCACTGCGGTGAGGATCTCTTGAAACCGATGGTCGGTCGCGGAGCCGGCTTTGCCGACATTGACAACGATGGCGACCTCGACGTCCTAATCACCTCATCGGGGCGAAAACCAAGATTGCTTCGAAATGACCTGGACCTGGGCCACCACTGGATTCGCTTCCACCTCGTGGGCGATGGTTCGAACTGCAACCGCGACGCGATTGGATCGTGGATCGAGTTGACCCTTGGCGACCAGACGTATCGGAAGCAAGTCATGCCGACGCGAAGTTATCTTTCGCAGGTTGAATTGCCGGTCAGCTTTGGGCTCGGAGAGGCCGATGAAGTAAGCGAGGTGCGAGTTCATTGGTGCGACGGAACGGTCCAGGAACTGGGTTCGTTGCCAGTCGACCAGCTCCATCGCGTGACGTATCCCGCCGTTTCCGAAGAAACCTGACGCCTTTCCCCATTTCGCTCCTCCTGCCCACCGCGACGCCGGTCTCGGATGCCGGGGAGCCAATTTCCGGTCCCCCGATGTCAAGCAGGACTGCGAAGGGTTGGTGCACGAGGTAGACTATGCGAAACCAGAGATCGGATGGCCACGGTACTAATATCCGGGCTTCTGGACCGGCTGTGTAAAGAGCGCAATTGCCTCAATGGGGAACAGATCCGTGGAAGAGCAGGAAAACGAACCGACGCCAAACGACGAGGCGGCCACGGCTGTGGAGGAAACCGAGCAGGCGACCGAGAAGGAAATCCCAAGCCTGGAACGACTCGGGGACGTTCGCAAATGCCCGGTTTGCGGGTCGCCGGTCGATGCGGATGCGTACCATTGTCCATCCTGTCGGAACTATTTCTGCTTCCACTGCCGGGCGAGATTGGTTCCCAAAGACGTCGAGTTGCAGTGTGTCAACCGGCACTGTGACTATTACGGCAAATTGGTGTGCGATGTATGCGATGTCGCCCAAGAACAAGAAGAGCCCCCAACTGTTTATGAGGAACCTGAAGACGGCTACTGGCCCGGGCTCCTCGTTCTTTCGCTGATCTGCTTTGGGATCGTTTGGAGCAGCGCGACGTTCTGGATTGCGATTCTCGCCGCGATTGGCTTGTTCATTGGGGGCGGCCTGTTGCTTCAATGGTTCGGCGTCAACGTCTTTGGAAGACGACGTATCGTCGAACACCAACGAAAATCAATGCGGCATCGCTGCATCCGTTGCGGTCAGCTCGTCAAAGAAGTCCACGAAGCACGATAGATCTGAGGAGCCGACAACGGTCTCACTTACCGGGAACAATAGAGCATGGCCGAGTTTCTAGTCCAAGAACTGGAAGGTACACGCTTCGTCGAGATTCATTTGAGTCAAGAGATGGTCCGTGTCGAAGCGGGTGCCCTGAGCTATTTGAAGGGCGATGTCAGTATCCATTCTCCCCTCGTGCCATCGGTGGGAGGCGTGATCAAATCACTGCTTGCCGATCAGGCGGTTTACCGTCCCACCTACGCCGGAACCGGGGTCATTACCCTGGAGTCGTCGCTTGGAGGTTTCCACATCCTGGAGATGAAGGGGGAATCGTGGATTCTCGAAAGGGGGACGTATTGGGCGTCCGAAGGCGGCATTGAGGTGAAGTACCATCGCGAGCGAGTGGGAACTGCGTTGTGGGCCGGAGAGGGCCCGTTGTACTTGCAGACGCGCGTGACCGGTCACGGGAAGATTGCCCTGGCAACGCGAGGTCCCGTCGAAGAACATCACCTCGAAGAAGGCGAAAGCGTTGCTGCCGAAGGCAAGTACGTGATCTGCAGAACCGGCGATGTAAAGTTCAAGGTCCGACGGCCAACCAAGAACTTCTTTGGTCGGTTTACCTCAGGCGAAGGACTCGTTCGAGTCTACGAGGGTCCGGGCCGAGTTTTGTTGAACCCGGCGCCCTATTGGCGGTACCGCATGTTTAACGAACGAGGTAACAACCCGGACGATCCATCTTTTTCCACGACGTGATCGGAGTGAGATCTATTCTGAAGCTATCCTCCGTTCCATTTCACCAGGTTGAATCCGATGTACATGATGCCGCAGTCGACCAGCAGGTGGCTGACCCAGGGGCCGTAAAGCGACCGCGAACGCGAGTACAACCAGGCCCAAAGAAAACCGCCGAAGGCAACACACAGGGAAAGGAAAAGCGTGATCGCCCACCCTTGTTGTAGGAATTGGTGGATCACGATTACATGATGCGCCATGAATCCCAAACTCGATATCACCATCGCGGCCAGTGTTGGCGTAATGCGACGTAGTTGTCCGAACGCGAACCAGCGCCAGTAATACTCCTCCAAGAGCGAATGCGGGACCGCGAGAAACAGCGCGAACAAACCGTATACCAATGGGCTGCGTAAACCCATGTCCGCGACCTTCTCACCGACCAGCGACGGGGCGTTGGCAAGGTAGGGGCTGGATTTGAAGTAGCCAAAATAGGCAATCAATCCGACGGCGACGATTGCTGCTCCCATCGCTAAACCCGAAACGATGCTAGCGGAGGTGGGTCGTGCCAGTTTGAGCTTCCGTCCCTGCACGATGCAGACCCAAAACAGGGGAAACGCGAACTGCACGATCTTGCTACCGAAGTAGACTACTTTCATCGACTCGCTGCCCGAAAGTACGACAAAGTACAACAGCGTTGCCACCGTCGGCAGTAGCATGGCAAAGACCAATGCCCCAACGTGCATGGACCGCGAGGTTTCCAGGGATGTGTCCCACGTCGATGTTTCATTAGCCGCGAGATCCGTCGTCACCGATCAAGCTCCCTGGATTGCGCGAGCATCGCTTCGGCGGCTCGCCCAAGCAGCATCGCGTCGGTACCGGTGCAAATTAATGTCGCGCCGCGTTGAATGTCTGCTTCTGCTGCTGTCGGTGTCAAGCTGAACGAGCCAATCGGTAGTCCTGCGGAATTGACTGCCTCGCAAATCCGGTCGATCGCCGCAACCACCTCGGGATCGTTGATCTGCCCCATCTTTCCCATGCTGGCGGACAGATCGTAGGGGCCAAGCTGAACCGCATCGATCCCTTTCACTTGCACGATCGAGTCAATGTTCTCGACCGCAAGTGCATGCTCGGCCTGGACGATGACCGCGATCTCATCGTTGGCTCGCTCGACATAATCCCTGAAGCCTGCGCCATATCCGTGCGCACGAGCTAACCCAACACCGCGCTGACCTTCGGGAGCATAACGGGCCCACCGAACGACATCCTCGGCTTGGGCGGCCGTGTTGACTTGCGGCACGATGATTCCGTGGGCGCCGAGATCAAGGACCTGTTTGATCGCCGCTTCCGACGCCTCGGGGACTCGCACGATGCAGGCGACTCGGTGGCTGACCGCCTGCAGGATGGACAATAACTCGCTGGTCCCCAGCGGTCCATGCTCACCGTCGATGAAGAACCAATCGAATCCCGCACCCGCGAGAATCTCCGCGGTCGTCGCCGTCGGCAGAGTGATCATGGTGCCGAAGAGTTTCTCGCCCCCGGATAATCGCGATCGAAAGTGCTGAGCCATGTTTCCAAAACCGTCAAAGAAATCGACTTTCGCGCCTATCCCAGCCATTCTAAGTGCCTGATTGGCCTATCCCGATGCGCTCCAACTCAAGAAGAAAGGTTTCTGGCGATGGCGATCAAAGCGAAGTGGAAAAAGAACAACCAAGTATATCTATTTCTCGGCGTCGGATTTGGCGCCTACAAGGCGATGATGGCAGCCAACGCACTTCACATGATTTCGCCGGAAGTCGATTCGAAAGAGATCGGGATGGTGGCCCTGTGCGACGGCAAAGGCGAGGTCGGCTGGGTCGACTACCAGGAAGTTGAAATCGTCGAGATTGACGGTGAGCGCCCCGCTGATCTTCTCCGCTAATGTCCCCTATTTTGGTTCGCTACCACAGCCACCACTCCCGGAAGGCGACGACGTAAATACCCAGCAGCAGGTTGCTAACCGCATGCGCGACGACGCATTGCCACAGATCCTTGGTCCTGTAGAGCAACCCGTTGATCAGCAAACAGTATAGGGCTGCGGCCAACCATTCCGGGTGGACCGCCGCAAAGAAGATCGTGACCAGCAGACAGGACATCGGAGTGAATCGTCCAATCGGCACCTGCTGCCACTCGGGATCGATCAACCAACGCAACAGAAACCCGCGCCAAAAGAGTTCCTCGGCGAGCGGAACCGCGACGGCGAGACCGACCATGCGAATCGCGACAAACAGCCAAGCCTGCATTCCTCCAAGCTGCGTCCATGGATCGTAGGCGGTCCGCGCCGCCGGTTGCATCCAAGCTGGCAACCAAGCCGTCACGTACTGCTCGAGATGCAAACGACTCAGGGCAATCCAAAGAACGATCCCCACGACTCCGACGACCACTCCTGGGATGACTCGCCGGTGCGGGCGAAGCACACCGCACCGGCGCACGCTGTAACCGAGTGCCGCCATCGTGACCGCGACGACAACCGCGTAGCCCCACGGATACCAGCCCGCGTCCAACCCGCCGATCGCCGATGTGCCCAACACGTAAAGCACCATTGGGATAACGAAGACCTGGATCATGGAGTTGTTACAGTGGTGCGAGGTGCTGGCGATGGTGAAGTGCGGCTGAGGACCAAGCTTACTCCGTTTGGGAAGATCGGCGATGCTCCCTGTTCCACTTGGACGTCACTCGTTGGACAGCGAGAGTTTTGCTCCGCCCCTCCCTCAAATCATGGCGAGTGAAGCTCTGCAATGTTAATGATTGAGTCGCAAATGCCACGCCGGCTTCTGCCAGCCACATACCAAGCCAAGTCGTTTCATTTGAATCACGTCGGCATGTTGATTGGCGGATTGGAAAGTTTCACGGGGTTCTTCGGAGTTGATCCTGCCGTTGAACGCTCGACAGCAGCTTGAGCCAATGTACGAAAAACCAAAGATTGATTTCAGTGGCCGGGCCGAAAGTAACGATTCTAACCTTGAAACGAGATCAGGTGACGGGCGGAAGGTACAGGACGAATCAGGGAGACGGGCCGGTGCTTCGGTTTTCTCCCATCCAATTTGGTAGCTGTGCCAAAAAGCGGACGTCGCGAAGTCACAAGCATGGCGTTGCGTCAGCTAGTGGACCCGATTCATTGCGAGAGGATTTCCGGCGTTACCTACCTTCCAAAGCCATCGGGGCAATCGGGCGGTTGCTTCAACGATGCTGTCTCCTTGCAGCGATCATCCTGCTTTCTTGGCCCAATCGGCTCATCGCGGGGAATCCGCTCGACGTCCAGTCCGCCCAGCGATTGGCGGGCATCGGGTCGCAAGGGGTGCTCCATTCCGCCCTGATCGAAGCCCCGGTTCTGGACTTGCCGACCACGCAGGCGACCACCGTCGAACGGCCAGAAGTCGATTCGACGAATGCTGCGATCGCTGATCTCGAGCAGCAAGTCCTCGACCTTCAAACCCGACTGGATGATTCGACCGCCGGCGAGGCATCTGACGTGGGGATCGATATCGGTGGTGCCGTTCGATTCCAGTACACCGTGGAAGACTACGTTCGAGGGAATCCGAATCGAGGCGGCGACCTCGACTTCGACATCTTCCGAATCGATTTCGATGGGGAAATCGGTGGCGTCCTGCTATCGGCCCAGTACCGATGGTTCCAGTACATGAACGTGATCCACCACGCCTGGGCCGGCTATGATTTCAACGACCAATGGCAGGTCCAACTTGGCATCACCCGCGTGCCGTTTGGAAACCTACCCTTCAACTCCCACAACTTTTTCTTCAGCACCAACTACTACGTCGGATTGGAAGACGACTACGACGCCGGAATCAAGTTGGTCGGCCAGGACGAATCGCACGATTTCCGCGTCGCCTTCTTCAAGAATGATGAAATGGGAGGAATCGATGGCTTCGTTGACAATCGAACCGATCGGTACTCCTACGACGTGGTTGGAATCCGAGCGCCTGGCGAGGCCATCTTTGATCCGCCAGCGACGGAGATTGCGGAACACAATGGATGGGTCATGCGTTACACGTACGATCTGTGCGGATCGGACGTGGGCGCGTCATTCCTCGTCGGGCGATTCCGCGACCGAAATGTTTCACGCGGTAATCGCTGGGCCTACGCGGTGCATTCCAACACGACCATCGATCGATGGAACCTGCAATTTCAGTTCTCGGACTACGACTACGACGTTGACGACGCAGGCTTGCTGGTGGTCGGTGCTTACAGTTTCTACGACACCATTCCTGCTCGAGCCCGGCTATACACTGCCAATCTCGCCTATCGATTGCCAGTCCACTGCGGCCCCGTGACCGAGCTGTTGTTCTACAACGATTTCAACGTGATGGCCGATAAATCGGGAGGCTTGCAGGAGAACACGCTGCTGAACGTCGCTGGTGTGGCGGTCTCCGCTGGCGGGCTGTACACGTTTTTCGATTTGCTCTCGGCGAAGAACCAG
>JARFQX010000561.1 GCA_029287555.1 Rubripirellula sp.
TGATCTCGATTCGCCTCCGCGGTCCAAGCAACTGGTCGTGAACGATTGGAAGGAGAGTTTGAGCGACGCGGATCTTTTGCAACCGCGGCGGCTCAAGAGGCGGCATCTCCAAGCCTTGGGGTGGCTCGTCGTGACGGCGGCGTGTTTTGCTTTCGGGGTCGGGAGTGCGGCGATTTATCGATGGCTCGATCTTGGTCGAGATATCGCGCAAGGTAATGCGATCATTCAGTCGGCTGTAACGTCGGGTGGACTCGCCGACGGGGGGCAATCGGTTGGCCTTCCACCACTTGATCCGATCGCTTCGATGGACGCGAAGGGGGCGTCAGCACAATTGCCGACTCCCGTCTTATCGGTAGCCGACCAGGAGAGTCGCCTCGCCCAGGAACCTCTTCGAGGTAACAGTCTCCGAGGTGATGTTGGGCGTTTGCCGCACAATGGGCCATCCATCAGGCAGCCATCGATCGGGCAAACGGTCCCCGAAGCGATCTCCGACGGGATAGGTTCGGAGGAGGAACGATCGCCCCGCGATGGGCAGGTTTCGAGTGCGACCTTTGCAGAGAGTATCGATGCGATGGAAACTGGCCCGTCGAGGGGGGATCGTAGGGAGGTTCCTGCGAAGATCGCTTCCGACGCAGGTTTGGCCGAGGATCGAGAATCATCGACGACCGGTATCTTCGATGGGAACGACGATCCGGGCGCCGTCGCCTCGGCCGATCGTGTGGGGGAATCGGGATCCGATTCGATGGGACCTCCCTTTCCCGAGTTGGGCGATTTCCTTGAGGCCGTGTTGAAGATGGAGTCGGAGATGGCAGCGCCGGAGGTGCTGATACCCGGGCTCGCAGCCGATTCCGGGCTCACGCGACCACACGACATTCCCGCTATTCCCTCTGACGATACGGTCGGTGACGACAAGGGCGGTGACGACAAGGTCGGTGACGACGAGGCTGGTGTTGTGGCGGCTGGTGAGGGGGAGGAGTACGCATTCGGCGGCGAACTCATTGCGGGTGAACCGGAGCCGAGTGACGACAGTTTGTGGCTGGCGCGACTTGAATTGCTGAGGCGGATGCCGCACTTGGACGTTCCCTTCGAAGCCAAGAACGCGCACCTGAGGATTGTGGAGCTGGAACTCGCCGGTCGCAGGTTTCAGAGGTCTCTCGCCGTTGACTGGGTGGTGCAAACGCTCATCGCTGAGGCTACTTGGCTGGTGGAGAGTGTCGACGAGGTGGAACAGCGACTCGGCGGGCTGACGGGGCGGTACCGTGTGTCGTCCGGCAAGCTGCTCGCAGACACCTTCATTAGTGCTTCGCTTCTTGCCACCGAGCCGAGCACTCGCGAGCATTTGTTTGAAAATGGTCTCCGTCTCTGCGACAAGCTTTTGATGTCGTCTGAACCCGAGTCCTGCAAATCGGTGCTTGAGGTGCTCGATTCGCTTCTTCCTTCGGATCAAGGGGAATCCCAGCGGTCAACCGTTTACCTGAAGGACTACTTGTCTGCAGCGGACGAGATGATCCGCTACGTCGAGGTGGGCGATGGCGCTGAAGTCTTGAGCGATCCGTCGCCGGTGAAGCAAGGAGAATCGTTGGGACGGTACGATTGCTTTTTGCGTCGGGATTGGGAGACGGGCCTTCCCTGGTTGGTTGAGACCGCGAATCCTTTGATCGCAGGGACCGCCCGGGACGAGCTTGCTCTGACCGAAAGCGACGAGGCGACGAAATTCAAGACGGTTGCCGAGCAATGGCTGGTTGCGTCATCGGAGACTACCGGCCGCCCAGCGGACTCGATGCGATTGCACGCGATCGACTTGCTGCGAAGGGCCCGCGAGCGATCCAGCGGGCCGTTAACGGACACGATCGATCGTCAGCTTGATCGACTGATCGAGACGGTTCCTGGGCATCTGCTTCCCGCCGACGAGTGGAATTCGGCTTGGGACTTTGATCCGAATTACCGCTTCAATCGACCGGAGCCTCGAACCGCCCCGCACCGCTCTTGGCCGACACTTTAGCCTCGGACCGGGCTCGTTGAACGGTTTCGCTTCAGAGCTTTCGATCAGGACGCAGAATGCGCTGCGCCGACGGTTTTTCGACGGGCTGTTGTCCCAGGCCCTACAATGTCGTCGAACGATACGAGTCTACGAGGAACGCAGGATATGAATGCCATCATGGCGCCGCCCCAGTCGATGAACCTCCGCGAGTTGCTTGATAGCGGGTGGGAACCAAAATCCGTCAAGCAAGAGATGCGAGACAATTTCTCTCGCATGCTTGCTGCGGGAGATGACTTGTTTCCGGGGATCGTTGGTTATGACGATACGGTCATTCCTGAGATCAATCTCGCGTTGCTTGCGGGCCATGACATGTTGTTTCTCGGCGAGAAAGGCCAAGCCAAGAGCCGGATCATGAGAATGTTGACCCGGTTTCTTGACGAGTGGATCCCCTACATCGACCATCCCGATCTTCCCGTTCATGAAGATCCGTCGAGGCCAATTTCATCCTTAGGACGACGGCTGATTGCCGAGCATGATCCTGAAGACATCAAGATCGCCTGGTGGCATCGCGATCATCGCTACGCCGAACGTCTCAGCCCCGGCACCAAGTTCGCTGACATCATTGGCGAGATCGATCCGGCGAAACTGACCGGCGGTGTCAGCATGAGCGCCGAAGAGGCCTTGTCGTTTGGTCTGATTCCGCGGCTGCATCGAGGCATCTTTGCGATGAACGAGTTGCCCGAGTTGGATGATCTCGTCCAGGTTGGGCTGTTCAACATTCTTGAGGAGCGTGACGTTCAAATCCGCGGTTATCCGATTCAGTTTGACCTGGATATTGTGATCCTGTTTTCCGCGAATCCCGCAACTTACAACCGCAGCGGCAAGGTTATTCCCCAGTTGAAGGACCGAATCGGTTCGATCATTCAGACGCACTACCCAGTCGAACGCCACCAAGGAATCGAGATCCTGAGGCAAGAACTGGGTGACCAATTCGATGGAGAGTATCCGGTACAGGTTCCTTACTTCATGTACCAGATCGTCGAAGAGATCACCAACCAGGCTCGAAAGAGCAAGTACATTGACCACGCTTCGGGTGTCTCTGCCCGTTTTTCGCTGGCCAACCTGCGCACGCTGATTGCCTCGGCCCGCCAGCGTGGCATCCTTCATCAGGAACGTCCGGCGGTGCCTCGAATCAGCGACTTTGGACATATCTATTCCAGCTCGCTCGGCAAGCTCGAACTCGACATGATGGGGACCCATCAGATGAGCGAGCGTCAGGTGCTGGATGCTGTGATGTCGGAAGCGATCCGGGTGGTTTTCAGCGAATACGTGGAAGAGCACGGATTGGGGGCCATTGCCGAGATCTTCCGGGGTGGTGTCCGAGTGGAAGTGGGAGACCTGTTACCCAGTCATGCCTATGCCGAGCGTCTCAAGAGCGTTCCCCCGGCTTGGAATCTCGCCTTCGAGGTGAACGCCAGTGAGAGCGAGGCAGTCAGAGCAAGCTGCGTGGAGTTCGTGCTCGCCGGCCTCTACAGCATGGATCGGATCAGCCGCAGTCAGCGTCACGGCAAGATTGAATATGAGCTCTAAGCGACCATCGTCCTATCGTCCCGGCGGCGTCATTCATGCTTACCAGAAGTATGATCCGAATCAGTTTCCGCCCCCGTCGCAACCACCACCCGACCTGGTCTCGCCGGCTTTCGAGCAGGCGATGCTTTATGGAAGCTATCGCGAGTTGACCGAAGAAGAACTGGCCAGGGCCGTTCGCTTGGATCCCAGCCAGATCGCCGGCTTGGGGCCGAGCTTGGACATGCTGCGCGCGATGCTCGAAGAACGGAAACGCAAGATCCTCGAGACTTACGAAACACGAACGGTGCAAAAGCGAGCGCGTTCGGCGTTTCAACAGGCGGCCAAGAAGTTGCGGGTGCCCCGAGAGATGGAGTCGTCGTATCGACGTGCCATCGCTCAGGAGCAACCGTATCTCATTGAGCATCTCTGGTATCGCAGCGGAGACGACCATGGAGCCCTCGCCAGAGGCTTACTTCAGGTCGGCGAGCGGATGGGTGACAAACACCAGATCGAAGAGCTCGCCAGCAAGTACGAGTTCACCGGTCGAGAGTCGATGACGGTCCCCAAGGCACTCGCAGTGAAGGAAGAACTTGAGAAGATCGATGAGCTGCTCAAACAGTTGGAGGAAGCTGCCGAGACAGCCCAAATCGGCATCATCGACATGGAGATGTTGAGCGAGTTTGCTGAGCCGGGCGACATGAACCAGTTGGAGGAAATGCGTCGCCAAGTCGAGAATCTATTGCGCGAACAAGCCGAACGCCAGGGATTGGAACGCAGTGGAGAAGGCGGCGGCGGGTTTCGGCTAACGCCCAAGGCCTACAAGATCTTTCAAGGCAGGTTGCTTGAACGCATTTTCAGCGAATTGGTTCCCTCCAAAAGTGGGCGGCACGAGGGCGACGTGGTCGGTGAGGGGGCCGTGGAGCTTCAGCAAACCAAGCCGTATGAATTTGGCGACAGCGTCGCGAACATCGACTTGCCCCAAACCGTGATCAACGCACTTCTACGGCAAGGCGACGAGCGACCAATCCGGCTGCGTTCCGACGACATCGAGGTCCACAAGACCCGCAACCATCCGAAGTGCGCGACCTGCGTGATCATGGACATGAGCGGTTCGATGCGCTACGACGGCCAATACGTGAACGTCAAGCGGATGGCGCTCGCCCTGCAGGGCTTGATTCAGAGCGAATTCCCCGGTGATTTTCTTCGCTTCATCGAAATGTACACGTTCGCGAAGCTTCGAAGTCCCGGCGAGATCATCGAACTGATGCCAAAGCCGGTGACGATCCACGATCCCTGGGTCCAATTGTGGGCCGACATGAGTGATCCGGAGATCAGCGAGCAGCAGATTCACGCTCACTTCACCAACATCCAACATTCGCTGCAGCTGGCCCGCCAGAATCTCGTTAACTGCGACACGCCCAACCGGCAAATCGTGTTAATCACCGATGGGTTACCGACCGCCCACTTTGAACAGGAAAAGCTCTTCATGCTTTACCCGCCTGATCCGCGGACGGAGATGGCGACGATGCGAGAAGCGGCCCTGTGTCAGAAAGAAGGGATCACGATCAACATCTTCCTCGTGCCCAGTTGGTCGCAAAGCGAAGAGGACGTTCGCTTCGCGCAGCGATTAGCCCAGTCAACCCGCGGACGGGTTTTCTTTACCAGCGGTCGGGATCTGGATCGTTTCGTGCTGTGGGACTACGTCCAAAACCGCCGCGACATCATCGCGTAGGGCAAGGGCAAGAGATGAGAGGCGAGAGGCGAGAGGCGAGAGGCGAGAGGCGAGTGGCGAGTGGCGAGTGGCGAGTGGCGAGTGGCGAGTGGCGAGTGGCGAGTGGCGAGTGGCGAGTGGCGAGTGGCGAGTGGCGAGTGGCGAGTGGCGAGTGGCGAGTGGCGAG
>JARFQX010000577.1 GCA_029287555.1 Rubripirellula sp.
CGATTGGGCGGCGCGAAATCACTGTGGGATATGAAAATGGCTGCCCTTTTCGGCGCGACCATCAGCATGCCCATCATGGTGGGCTGCGCTTCGATCGGTCTGTTTGGCCGCGCGTTGTTCCCCGACTTCGAGTCGCCCGACCGGCTTTACCCGCATCTGGCGGACCTCTATCTCGGCGTAGGGCTGAAGGGCGTGGTGGTCGCGGGAATCGTGGCGGCAGCGATCAGCACGTTTGATTCCATGGGGTCATCGCTATCGGCTCTGTTCACACGTGACATCTACGCTCGACTGTTTGTCAGAGATCGCGACGACACGCATTACGTGCACGTGAGCCGCTGGGCCACAGTCGGTATTCTCGCGATCGGCTTTGCCTATTTGCCGTTCATTGGTTCCAAAGAAACCATGTTGCAGGCCTTCTTGACGTTGATCCCTGTTTTCGTAACGCCTCTGTTTACGATCTACCTCATCGGCATCTTCACCCGCGCGCACCGCAAGGCCGGCATTGTCGCGATCCTCGTCGGCGCCTGCTACGGCGTGATCGCACTGGTCGATCGCGAAATCGTCGACATCCCCTGGCTGGCAGCATGGTTTACAGGACGCTGGCCGGCATTACTTTGGGCAATCGCGATTACCACTTTGGGCGCGACCTTGGCGACGCTCGTTTATGGACGCTACACACCGCAGTCAAATCCGCAGCAGCCGACCGGTTGGTTACAAACCAGCAGCCGCACGCTGGCGACGTTACCTGAGTCGCCATTTCCCAATCAGCCGCCACAATGGCTTCGCCCCGAGGTGTTGGCCGTCATTTTGATCACATTCACAGCGTTGATTCTCTTTACCTTCTTTTGGTGAGCATTCCATGAGCACGAGAGCCGCAACCGAGTACCGTTACGAAAAGCTGACATGGCCGGAAATCAACGACGCCATCGAAATGGGCAAGGTCTGCATCGTTCCCTGCGGCGCGGTTGAGCAACATGGCCCGCATCTACCACTCGATGTCGATCTTGTTTGCCCGACCGGTATCGCCAAGGGAGCGGGCCAGCAGATACCCGACAAGATGCTCGTCCTGCCGATCGTCGCGTACGGCTATACCGGACACGTGATGGACTTCCCGGGAACGATCAACAGCGACTACCAAAACTTCATGAACCACGTATTGGACATCACGCGTTCGCTCGCCTATCACGGCTTCAAGAAGATCATTCTGCTCAACGGCCATGGCTCAAACATGCCAAACCTCAATTTGGTGGCGCGCCGCACCAACTTGGAAACTGACGCCGAGTGCATCCTCTCCGCCTGGTGGGAACTGCTCAGCGTGGACAAAGACTTCATGCCCGACTGGCGGGAGAGCAAATTCCCGGGCGGTTGCGCTCACGCCTGCGAACTGGAAACCTCGCTGTATCTTTATCTCGACGAAGACAATGTGCGAAAGGAAAAGATTCGCAACGGCACCATCTCGTTCAATGAAGAGAATAGCCCCTTCAACTACGTCGACCTGATGTGCCAAGGTCCCGCCACGATCGTTTCCTGGACCAGCAGTTACTCCGACACCGGCGTGCTTGGCGAAGCGGAGCTGGCCACGGTCGAAAAAGGGAAGGCAGCCTATGACGAGGCTGTCAAACAGCTTGTCGCTCTCGTCAGCTGGTTCAAAGATCGTCCCAAGGACGAGCGACAAAGTCACCACCGTAAGCCGCCGACGATGCCCATGCCTTGGCGACAGCAAACCACATAACGCAAGGCATCGAACCGCCGCGCTGCGGGCTTTAGAACCGCAAAGCGGCATTGAAAATCGCCTCCCTGGGCATCTCTTCTTGAGCCACTCCATGGATGCGGCCGTTGTGCCGCAGTGTTTCGACCGCCGCCATTTCGATCAGGTCATGGCAGGGATCTCCGGGCCGTCCGGTGGGTAAATGATGGAGCTGCTTCAACGCCCGAGTTTCCGGATCAAAGCTGCCGTCAAGCGTTGCCGTGCGGTCGTAGACCAACGTGTCGACTCGTCCGTCGTGTGCGGCGCAAAGAACTTCCTCGGAGTTTGTCGTGATCGGTCTGTGCCCGTGCTCGAACAGCGTGACGATTTCGGCCTGGCGATCCTGATGTGCTGTTCGCCGGATCAGGCGTATCGACTGCGAGTGCAGATTGGATAACGGGTCACCGTCGCTGTCGTGCACCGCGCCGAGATCGAGTAAATGACGGTAGTGACTGACCTTGCGGTAGTCGGACGTTACAAACTCGACACCCGTCACGATCAAGTAGGCGTCATGGTCAGCAATGCTGTTATGCGTCGCTTCGTCAAGATGTTGTAAAAAAGTCGTGAGCCGCGTTTTTTCCGCATCCGGCTTTCCTCCTTGGCCATGAAACACCGCACCTTGCTTGCCATGAATGGCACGGGTCGCCGAATGCGATTGAGCCGCTTGATCGGTGACGACTTCAACCAAAGACTCATCGAACTCGTTTTTGAATCCGACCAGCTCGACGGGTGTTAACGAGTCCTCGCTACCGCGGTAGAGCGTCGCCGCGTTCTTCTTCAGCCTGAGCAGATAAAAATCAGGCACCTCGTGAAGCACCGGCAACACGGGTCGGAGACAAAACCGTCGCGCCACTTGCAGTGTCTCGGCG